>CAMMYS010000011.1 GCA_946528555.1 uncultured Mycoplasmatota bacterium | reverse complement strand
AATTTCTTCTAATTTAACACTATTATTGCCTATCATAATTAGATTATTTAATATAAAATCTTTTAATTCATCAAATATATAAAAATAATAATTATCTTCATCTATAATAATATCACCTAAATACGATGAAGATATATTAAGCCCTAATATACTGCCTAATATTTCTTGATGTTTTAATTTATTATAAGAAGAAATTTTAATTAAAGATATTTTTGGTATTTCATTTGTATACAAAATTACTTTTTCAGAGTCTTCATATGGATAATATATTTTATAATTACTCTTTTTTAATATTGATGTTACTTGTTTAAATTCTTTAGCATCTAAAAACAAGGTACTTTTACCTTTCAATAATCTATCTATACTATTATTAATTTTATAAATATCTTGTTTCATATATCAATTATATCATATAAAAAGATACACTATATCAAAGTGTATCTATTTTAGTTATTATTTCAATATATTTATCAAAATAATATAACTCATTTGGTTTTTCTTCACTTATTAATTTATTTCTATGATTATTAATTTCTTCTTCAGTCATCATCCATGGTTTTTGAGAACCTATAAAATGTATTACTTTAACCATTTCTCTATTATAATCATAATGTTTAAAATAATAATCTATTAAGAAAGCAAATAAATTATATTTTTCACTAATTTCTAATTCTTTTTTATTATGCCAATCAAAATAATAATCTATTACATTTTGATCTCCAACACTTTTAGTAAAATGTCCACTATTTAAAGCCTCTATTAATCCCTCTAATATACCTTTCTTAGGAACAATAACCATTAATCCTGAATTTATTTCATTCCATTCTTTATAATATGTTTTGCCCGCTACTGTTGCTGACATATCTCTCATATCAAACAATTCATCTATATTTTGAGATATATACATATCACTATCTAAATAAACAATCTTATTATATTCAGTTAAATCAAATATATTAAATTTATCAAATGTATTTGACCAATGTTTATATATTTCATTTTTAATAAATGTTGCTTGTATTCTATTTTTAATGATTATTTTATATCCTCTATTAGATAATGCATCCAAGATACTTTTATCTACTGTTTCATTTGCCACTACTACAAACTCAGTATATTTAGGATTAGTTAGTTTTAATGATTCAAATAATGCTACTACACCTTCATAATAATTATTTGTACTAAGTACTGTTACATAAGCATATTTCATATTATATTTCTATTAATTCATATTCTTTAGAACCAAATCCAAGTTCATTAGCAGCATCAATAGTATGAGTACCATGTCTTGAATTAACTCTTTCTAAGAAATGTTCTTTTCCTTCATCATCAGATTTATTTACTAAATCAATACATGCTTGGTCAATAGCAACAGGATCAGTACTAGCTAAAATACCAATATCTTTCATACAAGGATCTTCAGCTACTGCACAACAATCACAATCAACACTCATATTTTTCATAACATTTATAAATGCAATATTACCTTTAAAATGTTCTACTATTGTTGATGCAGCATCTGCCATACTTTCTAAAAATGCATCTTGTTCTGGTAAATGACTCCATACATAATCAGCATCTTCAGTAGTTCCTGCCCCATGAATATATGCTTTTCCTCTACGTGATGCACAACCTATAGACAATTGTTTTAAAGCACCACCAAATCCTCCCATTGGATGTCCTTTAAAATGTGATAACACTAACATAGAATCATAATTGTTAATATTTTTACCAACATAATTTTTCTTTAATACTTTTCCATTTGGTATATCAAGTTCAATATCACCATCTTCATCCATTAAATCAACAGTGTAATATTCATCCCATCCATGTTTATGTAATAATTCTCTATGATCTTTATTATTAGTTCTTGCTCCATCATAAGCAGTATTGCATTCAACTACTGTAGCATTTAGTTTTTCAACTAAGCCTTTCATAAAATCTGGTCTTAAATAATTTTGATTTCCATCTTCACCACTGTGTAATTTAACAGCAACTTTTCCTTTTAATTCTACACCCAAAGCATCATATATTTTAATTAAACTTTCTGGTGTTATTTCTTTTGTAAAATAAACTTTTGACATATATTTTCCTCCTAATATAACAATTATAACATATAAAAAGAGTATTTAATAATACTCTATTTTATTTTTCCAAATTTATTAAATGGGAATAATCTTAAAGTTACTTTTCCTATTATTTTCTTTTTACTAAATGCTCCTAAATATCTACTATCTTTTGAAATAGGTCTATTATCACCCATTACGAAATATTCATCATCCTTAGTAGTATATTCAAAATCAGTAGTATCTTTAAACTTAATATCAGTAATAACTTCATCACCATTAATATATAATTTATTATTTCTATATATTAATTCTTCATTTGGAAGTGCTATAACTCTCTTAATAATTTTATCTTTATCTTGATCATTTTTAACTACAACTACATCAAATCTTTTAATATCATCAATTCTATAAATTAATTTATTAATTATAACTAAATCATTATTAATTAAATTATCTTTCATAGAATCACCATCTACTAAAGCTGGTGTAAATAAAAATGTACGAATTAAAACAACTACAATTATTATAATTACATAATCTTTAATAGCATTCCAAAATTTCTTCATTATTCCTCCTTTAATAAAAAATTAGGTTTAAAAACCTAATTTCTTTCTTTAATTCTAAAGTTTCCAGTAAGATTCTTTAAGAAGTTAAGTTTAGCTCTTCTAACTTTACCTTTTTTAATTACTGTAATTTTATCAATTAGTGGACTATTTACTTTAAATACTCTGTTGATACCAACGCTTCCGCTTTTCTTTCTAACAGTAAATGTTTCAGAAACGCTTCCACCTTTTCTAGCAGTAACTACTCCTTCGTAAGCTTGAATTCTTTCTCTTTTACCTTCTTTAATCTTAACATCAACTCTAACTGTATCTCCTACTTGAAAATTAGGAACATTTGGATTGATTTGTTTTTTGTTAATTCTGTCGATTAAATTCATTTCTTATACCCTCCTCTGTGCTTTCTTTAATCATGCACTTCATGCAGCGGATTAAGCGATATAATAATAACACAAAACTTGCATTACTGCAAGTTTTTTATGATATTTTAATTATTTATATCTTTATACATTTTATTTTCCATATTAATTCTTTGTATTATTGCAAATGAACCTAACATACATATACAGAATGAACCACCATAACTTAAGAATGGAAGTGGTACTCCTGTTACTGGAATGATACCTAAAACTCCGCCTAAATTAATAAATACATGAAGCATAAAATATATACCTATTCCATAACAAATTATTGAGTTTCTAAGTTCATGTGTATCAACAGCAACTTTAAATACTAAGTATAATAACACCATATAAGCAATAATAATTGCCACTCCTGATATTACTCCAAACTCTTCAACAACTATTGGGAATATAAAGTCTGTATGGCTTTCTGGTAAGTATAAATATTTTTGAACACTATTTCCTACTCCTACACCACTTACACCACCATTGTCCATAGCGATATAACCATTACATACTTGGTATCCAGATTGCTCTTCATATCTATCACATGCATTTTTATAATTAAATCTTGAAAGTCTTCCCCCACCTTCTAAAACTTCATCAGGAAGTACTAAATATCCAAATTTTAATGCAAATATACTAAATACTAAGAAAAATATTATTACTCCTTTAAAAGCTTTTAGCCATGATTCTTTTGTTGGTACACAAGCAAATACTAAAGCATATAAAGCACACATGATAGCTGCAGTACCAAAGTCACCACCTATTAATATGATAAATGCACTTGCTCCACATAATAATAATGGTCTAACTGCAGAAAACATAGACCTAGATTTTAAATTAGCCCATTCTCCATAATAAGCACCCATATACATAATCAGTGATACTTTTAATATTTCAGCTGGTTGTAATACAATACTACCTATACTAATAGTAACTGTATCAATATTACCAGATATTTTAGACCAACCAAATGTAAATATAATTATTCCTAAACATGCTAAACTAATTAATAAAGATATAGTCTTATATGTTTTAGTAGGAAATTTTAATATAATAAATGATCCTATTAAACCTAAACCAATCATTATTAATTGTCTTTCAAAATAATAATATGGAGAAGAATTGTGATATCTTAAAACAGATGAAATTGATGAAGCATCCAATATTAAAAATGCCCCAAGAATAGCAAGGCCTAAAGTAATAAATAAAATAGGTTTATTCATATAATTCCAAATTGTTTTTTTACTTCTCTTACTCATATAATATCAAGTTAATTATAATAAATATCACATACTTTGTAAATTAAACTACCATTAAAAAGTGTAAAAAAATAAAGTGATTTACACTTTATTTTCTTTTATATAAAACATGTTTATATGAAATATTATTATCTATTTCACTAGATAATTCTTCTCTTTCATAATCATCTTTATTAAATTGTGGAAAATATGTATCAGCATCTTTGCATTCAGCATCTATTTCTGTTAGATATAATTTATCACATTTATCTATAAATGCAGAATATATTCTTCCACCACCAATAACAAATAATTCTTCATCACTATCTTTATAAGCTTGTTCTAATTCATCTATTGTTTTATAAACCACTACACCCTCTGGAAAATCGTTTTTAGATGAAATAACTATATTTGTTCTTCCTGGTAAAACTTTTGGTAAAGAATAAAATGTTTTACTACCCATAATTATTGGATGTGACATTGTAGTATCTTTAAAAAATTTTAAATCTTCTTTAATACTCCATATCAAATTATTATCTTTTCCAAGTTCATTATTTTTACCTATAGCCGCTATAATTGAATAACTCATTTTATCGCCTCCTATTGAGCAAGTGGAAATTCTATTTTACCCATATGTTTATAATTATTAACTTTTACATCTTTTAATTCTATAGAATTATCAAATTTAAAGAAATCTTTAATCTTAGGATTTAATACCATTTCTGGTTTAGTTGGTTCTAAAATCATATCTATAATTCTATATTCTGTATCTAAAGATTTAAATTCTTTAGATTTTTTATCTTCAATTTTATCTAACTTTTCTTTAACATCTTTTTCAAGTCTTAATAATTCTTTTTTATTTAATTTAGATAATTCATTAAATCTATCTTCTCTTTTAATTTGTTCTTTTATTCCATTAACTTGATTAACATAAATATGAGCATCTTTAATAGAATATTTTATTGTTCCTGGGATTAGGTTTGTTACTTGAGCTATCATCATTAAGAATGTTGCATATTGTGTTACGTTAAATGGAAGACCTAGTGGAACATCACAGCTTCTTTGATGAACCATTAAATTTAATTTTCCATCAGTAACATCCCATTCTGTTGACCAAACACATGATGGAAGTACTGCAGTTCTTAAATATTCATCTTGCCATAAACTTTTAACCATTCTTCTATCAGTAGGATCATTTTTAATTGTTTCAATCAATGTTTTAGCAAATTGATATCTATTAGTAATAAATCCATATGCTGTTCCAATAGTACCAGCATATTTTTTACCATACCATTTTGCCATTTTAATAGTTTTTCCTTCTATTAAACTTTTAGCTTTTAATGTTTTACCATTTTTATCTTTTTTAACTTTAAATTTATGGAATCTACCAAAAGGATCATCTACAGGTACACTTTTAGGGTCAATAACTTCTACTTCTTTATCAGGATCATATTCACCATATGGTTCATATATTCTATAAATACCATCTGAGTCTACCATCCATTCATCCCAAATATGAACATTTCTCTTTTGAAGTTCTTTTACGTTATTAGAACCCATTTGCCATATCCATAACATTTCAGTAACAGCTTGTCTATGAAATAATTGTTTAGTAGTTAAAATTGGAAATTCTTTGGATAAGTCAAAGTTTAATTCATAAGATGGTATTTTAATAGTATTAATACCTGTTCTATTTTCTACTTCTACTCCTTTATTTAATATTTCCCTACATAATTTTAAATATTCTTTATCCCACTCAGTCACAATATTACCTCCTTTTTAAAATCTTGTCATTCTTCGAATATTTTTTAAAGCCATTTCTTCTTCACATGATTTAATAACTTCTTCAGAAATTTCATCAATGGATTTAATATCTTCAAGTGATCTATATTTATTAGTTTTTAAACAATTAATATAATACCAGCCATATTTTTCTGCTATGTAGACATAAGTTTTTTCTGCATTTCTTAAATGTTCTTCACTATTTTCATTACCATCTCCACTAGCTCTATCTTTTCTTAATTCTTTAGCTGCTTCAAATGGCATATGTAAGAATACTACTTTATCTGGTCTTGGTAATTCACATAAATCATATTCTAATACTTCAATAAAATGTAATATTTTATCTCTTTCTTCTTTAGTTTTTGCTTTTCCTGCTTGATGTCCCATATTAGATGTAATATATCTATCTAAAATAATAACATCATTATTATACATTTCATCTTCTATTTCCCTTAAAAAATTATATCTTCTATCCGCTGCATAATATAAACTACTAACAAGTGGATCTACACCTGCTGATGTTTCAGGAAAATATGTTTCACCATACTCTTCTTTTCCTAAATATGGTCCCCCAACCATTCTTCCAGTTGGACTACTATAGATTGGAAATGAATATCTTTTAACTCTCATTCCTTTTTCTAAATAATAACTTTCTAATTTTTTACTTTGTGTTTCTTTTCCAGAACCATCTGTTCCTTCAATAACAATTAATTTTGCTCTTTTCATTTGAATTCTCCTATAAAAAAACATGTACTAAAAACATGTTAATTACTCCTCGTCATTAACATTAATATTACCTCTAAAAAAATTATATCATAACAAGAATTAGATTCAATAATATAGAAACATTATTTACAAAGATTTCAATTTTACTAAGATTATATGGTGTAAAGCGAACAAATTATTATTTAATAATTATCATTTTACTTTATTATAATTGTATTAAATGATAAAATATTAATGAGGGATAAAAATGGATAATAAACAAAAAACAATTGTATTTAAGGTTAGTGATAACATTAAGAATCAAATGATTGAGCATTATCAAGATATGGTTACTGGTAAACCACCATATTCTATTTTTCAAGTTAAACAATATGATTGTGTTATAACTTTATATGAAAGTGGAAAAGTAATGTTTCAAGGTATTGGTGCTGATATAGAAGCTTCTTTCTGGACTGAACAAGAAAGAATTATTAATAATAGAAATATTGATGAAGAAGCCAAACAAAAAGAAGATAAAGAAAATAATAAACAATATTACTATTATGACGCTATTGGTAGTGATGAAGTTGGTACTGGTGATTACTTTGGGCCTATCATTGTTACAGCTACTTTAGTAGATAAATCTACAAGAAAATTACTTGAAGATTTAAAAATAATGGATTCTAAAAAAATGACTGATGATAAAATCAGAAGATGTGCTCCAATTATTATGAAAAAACTACCTTATGTAACATTTACCCTATCTAATGAAAAATATAATGAACTTGCTAAAAAAGGATTCAATATGAATAAAATTAAAGCAATTCTTCATAATAGAGTATTATATGAATTATCTAATAAAGGTATTCCATATCATAAAATAATAGTTGATCAATTTACTACTCCAAGAAGTTATTTTAGTTATTTAAAACAAGAAAATATTACTGATAAAGTTACTAAAATAACATTCTTAACTAAAGGTGAAAGTGCTCATTTAAGTGTAGCAGCTGCTTCTGTAATAAGTAGATATCTATTCTTAGAAGGAATGGATAAAATGAGTGAAAAATATGGAGTTACTATATTAAAAGGTGCTAGTGATAAAGTTGATGAACTTGGAAAACAAATAGTTAGCAAATATGGAAAACAAGAATTATATAAAATAGCAAAAATTAATTTTAAAAACACAGAAAAAATCCTAAATAATTAGGATTTTTTTAATGTCTTAGAACTAACTAATTTTTTTAAATCACTTAAATCATATTCTTTTATTGGTTCATCCATGTATCTTTCTTTACATGTAATAGTTATCATATTATTTGAATCAATATATTGTTCATTATCACTTAAATATTTATCAATATATTTTTTTATTGATTCTAATCTTCTTTCTTCTAAATCAGGTTTATCAGTTTTTTCAAATAATAATTTAGCTAAATAATAATAGAATATATCATTATTAACTATTACATTTCTTTCATTAGCTAATTTTACATATCTTCTATTTTTATATGTTGCTAAAAAAGATATTTGATTAGATAAATAATTAATAAATGCATTCATTGTTTCTGTCTCAATAATATTACTTAAACTATTAGAACGAAAACTTTTATATTTATTTATCTTTTCTCTTATGTTAGAACTATTTTTAATTTTACCTATTTTGATCATATGTTCTAACATTCTAATTTCTTCACCATATCTTTTATATTTACTAGTAGTTTGTTGCATTATTTGATTTACATCATCTATTTTTTCATCATGCCATTTATTATAATAAGCTAATAATTTTGGAAATTTATTAAATACTTCTTTAGGCTTAGTTAATCTGATTGATCTTAAATATAAAAGTAATTCTTTTTGATTTTTATCTCCTAGAAAACTAAGTTCATCTGATAATTTTTCTACTAATAAATCTGTATTGATATATAAACCATCTTCTAATAATACAATCTTTAGATATTCATAATGTTCTGGTCTGAAATTAAAACTATCAATTCCTCTAATAATTGGTACTCTATAACCAATAAAATCAAAGTATTTTTTTACATTTACTGCTAGTTTATGATAATTATTTAATAAACTTTTGTAATCCATAACCCCTCCAAAAAATTGGGGATATTATAACATAATTCTTATTATTTATCAATATTTATGTGTTAATTCTAATTTTTGAACTTTATAATCTATATTTTCACTAATTAAATCTAAATCTTCTTGAATCTTAGAATTTGAATAATAGTCTATTCCTCTTAATCTAATACCTAAACCACGTACTTCTTCATTTAACCTTCTCATTAATAAATCATTCTTTTCATTTATTAAAGCTAATAATAAAGCCATATCATAATTACAATCATCAATATCATATTTTTCTAATTCTTTAATTGCAGATCTCATATTTCTTAATAAATCTTTTTCTTCTCTTAAATCTTTTAAAGATAAATCAATTTTATCATTTAATTTCATTATTTCATCATATGTACCTGCTCTAACAAAAGCACTCAATAATTTATTTAATACTGCATATAAAAGAGTTCTAACTTTAGCATCTATAAATTGCCATTCTTCATGATTTCTTGCTTTTTTAAGAGCTTTATATGCTGCCCATATAGCATTAAAATTATCTTTTATTTGTGCTAAATCATTCTTTCTCTTTTGAATTGATTCACCAATATTTGGTGTTTCATCTAAATCTGCTTGTGCAGCATTTATTACTTTTTGTCTAAATGCTTCTTCATTAAAATCTTCACTTTCAAAATCTTCTTCAGTAAATTCATTAAAATCTTTATCCATAATTACTCCTTATTAAGATATTTTTTTAATATGATCTAATATATTTAATGCTTCAATTGGTGTTATTTCATTAACATTAACATTTTTTAAATAATCTCTTAATTCATCATGTTTTTCTTCTACTAAATCTAATGTATATTGATGAACATTTGATTTTTGTTTACCATTTTTAGATTCAAATTCTTCTAATAATCTCCATGACTCACTTATTACTTCTTCTGGAAGTTCAGCTAGTTTTGCAACATTAATTCCATAACTTTTATCAACTGCTCCATCAAGTACTTTGTGTAAGAAAGTAATATCTCCATCTTCTTCACTAATAGTAACATGTACATTTTTTATTCCACTATATAAGTTTTCCATCTTAGTAAGTTCATGATAGTGTGTTGAAAATAATGTCTTACATTTTATTTTCTTAGAAATATATTCTATTATTGCTCCTGCTAGGCTCATACCATCATAAGTACTTGTTCCTCTACCAAGCTCATCAAATAATATTAAACTGTTTTTAGTTGCATTTTTAAGAGCATAAGCACTTTCTTTCATCTCAACCATGAATGTACTTTCTCCACCTACTAAATCATCACTTGCACCTATTCTAGTAAATATTTTATCAAATATAGGTAATTCACACTCCTTAGCTGGTACAAAAGATCCTATTTGATTTAATATACTAATAATTCCAAGTTCTCTCATATATGTACTTTTACCACTCATATTAGGACCTGTTATTATAAGAATATTTGTATTTTTATCCATTATAATATCATTATCAATATATTCACCTTCAATAACACTTTCAACAACAGGATGTCTACCACCAATAACTTTTATTGAATTATCTTTATTAATAATTGGCTTAATAAAATTATGGTCTTCTGCTATTGTAGCAAATGATTGCATTACATCTAAATAAGCTATTTTATTAGATGCTTTTTGTAATGATGAAATATATTTTTTAATTTCATCTTTAATATTACAAAACAATTCATATTCGAGCTCATTTAATCTATCTTCAGCATTTAATATCATGCTTTCTTTTTCTTTTAATAATGGTGTTATATATCTTTCACAATTAGATATTGTTTGTTTTCTATCATAATGAAATTCTTCTTTAACTAAACTTACTTGGCCTTTAGGAACTTCAATATAATAACCAAATACTTTATTATATCCAATCTTTAATCCTTTGATACCTGTTCTTTCTTTTTCTTCAGCCTCAAATTTAGATATAAAATCTTTACCATTTAATTTAATACTTCTAAGTTCATCAACTTCAGGATTAAATCCATCTTTAATAAGTCCACCCTCTTTAACTGTAAGAGGTACATCTTCTTTAATAGATTTTTCAAGTAATTGATATAAACTATCAAATGTATCTAATTCATCTAAGTCTAATTGTTTTAATATCAAGTTAATATCTGGTAAAACTTTTAAACTACTCTTTAATTGAAGCATATCCCTAGCATTTAAATTATTACATGCTACTTTACCAGTTAATCTTTCTAAATCATATATTTCATATAAGAATTCTCTTAATTCACTTTTAAGTAAAAACTCATTTATTAATTTTTCTACTAAGTTTTGTCTACTTATTATTTCTTCATAACTAATAGATGGACTAATAATATAACTTTTAAGTAATCTACTTCCCATAGCAGTTCTAGTTTTATCCATAAAGCCAAGTAAACTATTTTGTCTATCTTTACCACGTATTGTTTCAACAAGTTCTAAGTTCTTAATACATTCTTTATCTAATTCTAAGAATAAATTATTATCTATTAATTCTACTTCTTGTATATGAGATAAATCTTGTTTTAATGAATTTGATAAATAATTTAATACTAATGATGTATTACGAATTAACTTTTCATCATGAATATTATT
Source organism: uncultured Mycoplasmatota bacterium (assembly GCA_946528555.1). Next base: position 23,070 of record CAMMYS010000011.1, on the reverse strand, counting down.
AAATACATTTTTATATTCCTTGTCATCATCATAATATGAAACATAAATATTATAATTACTTTTTAGTTTATGTACTATTTCTATATCAAAGTTTTCTCTTAATACTAATTCTTTTATATTTAAATTAACTAAATGACTTATTAATTTATCAGTATTATGTTCAATATAAGTAGCATATACTTTTCCGCTTAATAAATCTGCATATGATAAAGCATATGTAGTATTATAATCTGTCACACTTGCTATATAATTAAAGTCCTTTTCATTAACTATTTCTGTACTTGTAATAGTTCCTGCACTTACTATTTGTATTACTTCTCTTTTAACAATACCTTTAGCAGTTTTAGGATCTTCCATTTGTTCACAAATAGCTACTTTATATCCTTTTTCAATTAGTTTTTCTAAATATATATTAACTGCATGATGAGGAACACCACACATTGGTACTCTTTCTTTTAAACCACATTGTTTTCCAGTTAATGTTAACTCTAATTCATGACTAGCAGTAATTGCATCATCAAAAAACATTTCATAGAAGTCACCTAATCTATAAAATAATATTATTCCTTCATATTCACTTTTAGTCTTAAGATACTCACGCATCATAGGACTAACATCATTTAAGTTAACATCTTTTCTTTCCATAGCCTTTATTATAATACTTTTTTATATTTTTTTAAAAGAAAAATTGATTTTTTTAACTAAAAATAATTCAAAATATATCTTCAAAGCGATATCAGAAATATTACTAACAATTTTATTATAAAAAAAATAGTTCTATAAATAGAACTATTTTCCTATAAATTGAAATGCTATTATACCAATAGCTAAAATACCGAAAACAACATACATTGCTTTACCTAAACTATATGTCCATATTTTCTTTGTTACACCATCTATAGTATATTCTTTTATTTCTACATATGGAACAGGACTTCTTCTATACCAACCTTTAACAGTTACTTCTTTATCAAAATACTCTTTTGATTTAAATAAAGCAAATACTTTATTTAAAATAAATAATGGTTGATTATAATCTAAGAACATAATACCTGTACTATCTTTTATAATAAAGTCTTCATTAAAAATACATCCTGGATTACCTCTACCTATAATAGTACCTTTTAATATACAAGGAATTGAAGTAATATGAGATACTTTTACTTCACCTAAAAGATCTTTTACAGTTGAATCTTTATAGTCTTTATTTTTATGAGCTCTATTATAACCAATATATGCTGTAAAAACTGTTAATAATAAACCTCCTCCTATTACTATAAATAAATATTTAGTTAAAAATATTACTGCTATTATTGTACAAATAATACATAATGTTGGTAAAAACTTTATAAATAATTCAACAAAGAAATCATCTACATAACTTTCTGGTTTTTCTAAATCAAAAATAATATATGGTCTTTGACCAAATTCTTCACTACGTTTTGATATAGCAATTAATCTTTTAGATATTAATGGGTGTGTTGAATTAAATTGGAACCATAATGCCCATGGATTCCACATTTCCCATTTCATAGCATTTTTAATATTTTCTTCTGATATATTATTATTAGCATCAGTACAAGATACTACTAAAGATTTAGATGTATTTGAATCAAATATTCCAAGTGCATTCTTTTTATTAATATTATGTTTTCCTTTAGTTTCTGCTGTACTTAAACCAAATCCTATTTTAACTAATGCACTTGCAAGTGAATTAGGATTTTTAGTTTCTTCTAATGAGAATTCATCAGCATAATATTCTCTTGTTCTTGATAACCATAAAATAATATATTGACTAATAACATATAAAATATATGCTATCCATCCAATCATAGCAGCTTTATTATCGTCATTATCACCCCTGCTACTACGAGCAAATGCTTCATATATTGCATATAATACAAGAGGTACTACTTGAACAGCTGTCATAAATAACATATCGTAATGAACAACATGTCCAAGTTCATGAGCAACAACTGCTTTTACTTCATCTTCAGTTAACAATTCATATATTCCTCTTGTAATAACAATTCTAGCATCATTTTTAGTTCTACCATATGTAAATGCATTTGGTCCACCATCATCTATAACTGCTACTTTAGGATTTTTCATATTATATTTTTTGCATTCATCAAATAAAAATGTTTTTAAATATTCTGGTAAAGTAGCATTAAAATCAGCTTTATAAAACAATCTCATTGATAAATCTGTTAACCATGGAGATATTAAAAATTGAATAACTAATACAGCAATACTTATATATATTCCAATTAACATATCAGCACCAATTAGTTTGAATATTAATAATATAACTGCTGCTAATAAACCATATAAGCAAGTAATAGTTACCATTGAAATTCCAAATAATTTACTTTTCATATTTTCCTCCTATTTATTAAATAATTCATTACTATCAAGTACTATAGTAACTGGTCCATCATTATATATCTCAACCTTCATATCTGCTCCAAATATTCCAGTTTCTACAAGAACGTATTCTCTTAGTTTTTCATTAAATATATCATATAACTTAGTAGCATCTGTTGGATTTAACGCTTCTGTAAAAGATGGTCTTCTTCCCTCTTTACAATTAGCATATAAAGTAAATTGACTAATGCTTAATATACTTCCATTAACATCTAAAATACTAAGATTTATTTTTCCTTGATCATCTTCAAATATTCTAAGATTAACTATTTTATTAACCATTTTATCAATAATAGCTTCATTATCACCTTCAGTAAAACCAACTAATACCACATAACCATGATCTATTTCACCATTAACTTTTCCATCAATAGTTACTTTACTATGTTTACTTCTTTGTATTACTACTCTCATTAAATAAATATCCTTTCTACTTCTTTAACATTACTTATTGTTTTAACTTCATCTAAGAAATTAGTAAGTGAAGAAATATTTCTTACTTTAACACTTATATCATAAAATAATTCTTTATTTCTATTAATTAAATTAATTGAATCAACAATTATATCTGATTTAGTAGCAAGTGTTATTATCTTAAGTAATATATCACTAACATCATCTACATAAACTTTTACTTTAGCAGAATATCTATTATCTAAATTTTCTTCCCATTTAGCTTCAATAATTCTTTCACTATCTAAATCTATATTAGGGCAATTTTTAGAATGGATTTTAACTCCATATCCTTTAGTTATATATCCTACTATATCTTCTCCATATACTGGATTACAACATGTTGCTAAGGTAGATAAAATGTCTGTAGAACCAGCAATAATAATTCCATTTGAACTCTTATTACCCTTCTTTGGCAATTGTCTTACCTTTGGTTTTTCTTCGCGTACTTCTAATTTATTTAATAACGTAGATGGTAACACTTTTAATGTTGCTACTGAGAAATAAATATCATCTAAATTATCTAATTTATATGCCTTACATAATTTATCTATATTTTCTTCTGTAAGTAATTCATTTAAATCAGCATTTCTCTTCTTGCATTCATTAGTTAACATTTCATGTCCAGTAGCAATATATTTTTCTCTTTCTTTTTTATAATAGTATGCTTTAATTCTACTTTTAGCTGTATCAGTTTTAACAATTTTTAGCCATCCTTTTGATGGAGCATGTCCTTTTTGAGTAATTAATTCAACTAAATCACCATCTTGTAATGCATAATCTAGTTTAACCATCTTTCTATTAACTAAAGCACCTGTTGTAGTATTACCTACTTCACTATGAATTTTATATGCAAAGTCAATTGGTGTTGCTCCACTAGGAAGTTCAATAATATCTCCTTTTGGAGTATAAACATATATTTCACTTCTCTTAAGTTCATCCTTAATATTTACAAAGAAATCCATATTTTGTTCAATATCATTTGCTTCTACTAAAACTCTAAATTGTTCTAAAATCTTATCTAAATTATTTTTAACACTACCATCTGTTTTCTCTTTATAACTCCAGTGTGAAGCTACACCTTTTTCAGCTATTTCATCCATTTCATAAGTTCTAACTTGTACTTCATAGATTCTTTTATCTTCACCGAAAACAGTAGTATGTAAACTTTGATATAAGTTTGGTTTTGGATTAGCTATATAATCTTTAAATCTATTAGGAATTGGAGAATATCTTGCTTGCACTAAACCTATTACTCTATAACAATCTTCTACAGTATCTACAAGTACTCTTAATCCTAATAAATCATATATATCATTCCAATTTTTACCAGCCTTCAATTTATTATAAATTCCACGAACAGATTTAACTCTAGATAATATTTCATATTTAATATTATGATCATTTAATATTTGCATTATCTCATATTTCATTTTAGATAATGATTTTTCAAGTTCAGCTTTACTAGAATTAATCTTTTCAAGTACATTATTATATTCAACTGGATCAGTATATTGAAGACATAAGTCTTCCATTTCACTTTTCATCTTTTTCATACCAAGTCTATGTGCGATTGGTATATAAATATTTTGAGTTTCATCAATTATATATTGTTGATGTACCTCATCATGTACTTTTAATGTTCTTAGATTATGAAGCCTATCTGCAAACTTAATAAATAGTGTCGCAGGATTTTGTGATAATCCTACTATTATTCTTCTATATTTTTCTGGATTATTAATTTTAAATGTTTGTTTTAAATTACTAATTTTAGTAATAGATTCTACTATATCAGCAGAATCTTCTCCAAACATATTAGATATTTCTTCATAAGTCATTTTTCCTAAAGATATTGCTTCATGTATTAAAGCACATCCTATAGTTTCTGAATCCATTCTTAAAGAAGCTAAAATATAAGCTACATTGATAGGATGAAGAATATAATCATCACCTGTTTTTCTCTTCATCCCAGCATATACTATCTTAGCTTGTTCATAATATCTATCTATGGAATCGATATACTCTTCTTCCATATATGTTTTTAATAGATCTTTTAAATCATTGTAATCGTGATCTTTGATAATATCACTTCCCTTTAATCATTAATTCCTTTTATTTTTAATTCTTGAGGACCATCGTCATCATCATCTTCTTCAGGTCTATTCATTGTTTTACTTTCAAATATCATCCAAATTCTAGGGCCTATTAATAATGATGAAATTGTTCCAGCAATTAATCCTATTAATATTGCAATATTAAATGTAAATATATCATTTAATCCAACACACAATAATGTAACAACAGATACTATAGTAGTAATACTTGTCCATAAGTTTCTACTAAATGTACTTGAACTAGATTCATTAATTAATTCTTCTAATTCTTCATATGTAAGTTTCTTTCTATTGTGATATTTCTTTTTCTTAATATCTCTAATTCTATCAAATACAACTATTGTATCATTAATTGAATAACCAATTATTGTTAATAATGCAGCTACTATTATAAAGTCTACACTTATGTGAAGTATTGCAAATAATGCAAGAATTATTAACACATCATGAAGTAACATTAATATACCAGTAATAGCATAATTAAAGTTAAATCTAATTATCATATAAATAACTATTGCAATCATAGCATATATTAATGAATAAATTGCATTCTTAGTTAAACTCTTAGTAACAAGAGTACTAATTTCACTTGAAGATGATTCAATACCAAGTTTCAATAACTCATCTTTAACTTTTATTTCATCTTCTTCTTCAAGAATATCATTTAATACAATATATCCTTCTTTATTAGTTCCTACATAATAAGAATATTTTCTTACATCATAGTCTTTTACTATTTCTTTTACTTTAGCAAAATCTATATCTTTACTACTAGATAAACTTATATTAGTTCCACCAGTAAAATCTACTCCAAAGTTAAATCCTCTTACTATTACAAATGCAATTCCAATAGCTATAATGCTTGCTGATAATATCATTGGAACTCTTGCTTTCTTAACATAATCTAATTCTTTATGTCCTCTTATTTTTCCAAATAAAGCATTTTGCTTTTCATTAAAGAATTTTGATTTTACAGCCATACTAAGTAATAATCTATATAGCATTACTGCTGCAAATATTGTCACAAATATTGTAATAATTAACATAGTAGCAAATCCTTTTACTGAAGATTCACCAAATATATATAAAACTATACCTGCGATTAATGTTGTAATATTAGCATCAACAATAGCAACTAAACTACTCTTAATACCTTCTTTATATGATTGAACTAATTTACTATTTCTGTATAATTCATCTTTAATTCTTTCATTTGAAATAATAATAGAGTCAACAGCCATACCTATACCTAGAACAAGAGCTGCAATACCAGTTAATGTTAAAACTCCATCTACTGCATTAAATATTACAAATACAAGTAATGCATATACAAATAAACAAACACTTCCAAGTAATCCACTTACTCTATATTTAAATATTAATATAAGTGAAATAATAACAAATGTAATTAAACCTGCAAGTCCTGTTTTAGAAATAGTTTCTGCTCCAAATGATGGAGATACACTCTTTGGTGTAGCTTCTTCTACTAATTTAGTAGGAAGAGATCCACTATTAATTAAATCAGCTAAATATTGAGCTTCTTCTTTATTAAAGTTTCCTGTTATAACAACATTTTTACTATTTAATCCTTCATTAACAAATGCAGCTGAAATACATTTCATATCATTACAAGCTTCATTTCCATAATCTTCTACTCTTCTTTTATATGAATCTGTAGTACTATCAAAATCTAACCAAGTAACCATTATATTTTCATTTGTATTTGCTCTTGCTGCTATAGCTTTAGTTACTTCATAAAATTTAGCAGTATCTCTAATATCTAATTTAACTTGATATGTAAAAGCTTGTCCTCTAACAGATGTATTTTGTTCAATAGTTGCTCTATTTCCAAGAACATCACTTGTTAATAATAAATTATCATCTACGTCTCTAAAAGATAGTACTGCTGTAGTACTAATTCTATTTCTTGCTTCTTCTTCATTTGAGACACCTGGTAATTGTATTCTAATTAAATTGTCTCCTTCAAAATTAATAACAGGTTCTGAAACACCTAATGTATCTATTCTATTTACAATAGCATTATAAGTATTTTTCAAATCTGTTTCATCTATAGTAGAATTTTCTTCAAGTGGTTCTATTCTATATAAAATTTCAAATCCACCTTGTAAATCTATACCATATGATATGTTTTTAATAGTAGGTTTTATTACATATGCTCCTGCTACTAAAATTACTATAATTACTAGTAATAACTTATAAATTTTCTTCATGTCTTCCTCCATTAATCTTTCTTAGAATCTAATATTTTATCTGATACATATTCATCAATGGCATCTCTATCAGCAAATAAAATATCACTAACCATATCACTAAGCTCTAACTCTTTTTTATCTTTCCAAACATTATCAATTAAATATAACCATATATCTTTGCCAGTTATATGTTTCATACCTAATTTTCTTAATTCTACGCATTTAGAATATAAAGCTGGTCCTACTCTTTTATATAATTCATTTATGTTTTTAAATTCAATTACTTCATCATTCATAAATGCCTCCAATCTCATATTAATTATACAATGAATGCCTATAAAAAGAAACTATTAATTGTTTATTTTCTTACATCTATATGATAAAATTAAATAGTAAGGAGTATACCATTATGAAACCAATTATGCTTAATTCAATTAATGACATTTCAAGACAAAAACCTGGTTTATACAGTATCCCATTTAAATCAAATGGTCGTAATTTTAATTTTCTTGTAAATATTGGTAATATTGATGAAAATGCTAGTATGACATTACAAGGATATGGTCAAGGTGGAACTGGTAGAAACGTTTTAGAATTTTTGAATGGAAATTCAAATAATATTGATGTAATTGTTCAATCTGGTGCTGGTGGTAATGCTTATGAAACAGCTGGTTGGCAAGATGCTGTAACCGGTTTTATGACTAAACTATCAAACCAATTAAATTTAAATCAAAATAATACAGTATTAACTGGATTTAGTTTAAGTGCGGAAATGACAGCTAAGTATGCAGCTCATTATGCTAGAAGCACAGGTGCTAATAATTTTTGTGCTGTTATAACAGAATCATCATGGGGAGCCCCACTTAATTTAACAGAAAGTGAAAGAAAATCTTTAATAGAAAACAATGTTACTATATTTAATGTTTATCAAAACAAAGGACGTAGTTTAACTAGACATGTTTCTAATACAGAAGGTGTACATATTATAGATGTCGATATTAGAACAAATACAGGTGGAGATAAACATATACTTCCCTATTATATTTTTATGCAAAACGGAATAGATAATATAGCAAATGGTGAATTTAATTTTGCTAACTTGCCTCATAATTTTAATTTTAATGGACAAAATTTAAAAGTAGAATATATATATACAGAACACTATGTAGATGAAAATGGAAACTATGTATCTAGAAAATTAACTGCAGAACAAGTACAAGAATTAGTTAGAGAAATGTTTGTTAAAAACATGGAAAGTTTATATGAAAAGAATTCAGAATTAAATGGTTTCGCTAATGCTTTTAACAAATTAGAAGCTGGTACTTCTCTAGCATCTAATTTATCTTTTGTAAGTAATTCTGTTAATGATATAAAAGGAAAATTAGTTGAACATAATAAATTAAATTATACAAAAGAATCAAATAATGAAGCTGGTATTATTGGATCATTTTATGGTGCTGCAAATTATTTTGGTGCTGTAACAAATAAATTATATGGAAATATTAGTACTGAAGCTGACGCTGTTTATAGTATTGCTAATGCTATATATAAAATGGATGGCTTTGCTAGTGTTATGGCAGAATCATCACTTACTGACTCAATTAGTAGTATGTTTGCTACTAGTAATACTTCTATTAGTACAGAATTAGAAAAATTAAAATCAGCAACAAGTAATTTATTTGATACTGCTAAAAATGCAGTAATGGCTGATAATATTTATAATGAAATATCTGCTATAACTGGAATAAAACTTACTGAAGGAAAAGTTGGTAAAATCAGTGCAAGTGCAATTAAAGGTGCTGTTAATGCAATTATTCCTTCCCTTAATAATACTATTGAGACATCTAATAATCTTAAGAGTGGCGTTGATAGTTTTATATCTGGAATTGGTAATTCTAATATATTACAAGGTGGAGTATGGAATGATGTTAAATCTAATTTAACTAGCTATCAAAGTTTATTAAGTGCTAATGTTAAAGCAGCTAATTTTATTGAAGAAGCTATTCAAACTGCTATGGGTATAATAATAGATTACTTAGGAGATGATCCTGAACTTGATGATAGTAAATTACCTACTCTTAGAGATGAATATAATAGATATCAATCATTGATAAGCGAAATAAATGGTACTATATCTTCAATGTCATCATGTGTAACAGAAGTTAAAACGATTATTAATGATGCTGGTGAAGAAGAAAAAACTGGTGGTAAACCTTGCTACACTGATAGTGAAATTCAATCTAAGAAAAACATATTACTAGGTTATAATGATAATAAAAAATCTTTAGAAGATGAAATTAAAAAATTAGAAGGTCTTGCTCCAGTAGTACAAGCTGCTCAAGAAATAATTCAAAGTGCTATAGATCAAGTTAAAAGTATGTATGAAAATCCAGTTAAAGATGCTAATGGTAATATTTCATTTAATGCAAACTTTAATTTAGATTTAAGTCCTTATTCAAGTTATATAGATACAACTAAAAATTATAAACAATTATTAAATGATTATTATGAAAAATTACATCCTACAATAGATGATGTAGACAAATTAGATGAAAATGAAGATTATCCAAATTATAGTTATCCTGGTAATTATTCTAGTGGTCCTTCACCTACTACAACTGGTAGTAGTGCTCCAGAAGACCCTAAAGAGTCTGAAGAAGAAGCACAAATAATTGAAGAATTTCCAACTGATATATTTGTTGGTATAACTGAGCCTGTTCAAGCACCAGCAACTCCATTTAGACCAAAAGCTGGTGAATATGATACTCCAGTTGAAGTACCAAAACCAAAACCTTTCAAAATATTAGATAATCCTAATGATGAAATAATTACATATAATGATAAACCTATTACTAGAACTAATAATTCACCAAATATTATTAATTTAAGTAGTAATCCTTTAGAAGAACAACCCGAAATTATTATAATTACTGAACCATCACAAGAGTTAAATCCTGATATAATAATTGATGATTATAGTGAGCAAAACATTATGGAACCAATTATTCAAGATAATAGTATTCCGGAAATAATTCAAAAACCTAAAGATAACTCAGGTTTAAAGAAAATGGGTATTGCTTCTGCTATGGGTCTTGGAGTTGGAGCAGCTGGTCTTGCTGCTCATACAGTTTTAAAAAATAAAGACGATGAAGAAGATGAAGATTTTGGTTATTCAAAATAAAAAGAAGTTTAAAAACTTCTTTTTTTATTTACAATTAATAACTGTATAATTATCAAAATCTAATAAATTTATTATTCTTTGAGCTTCTTCATAGTTCATATTAACTATATCACTATATTCATTAAAATTAATATATCCATCTACCATTAAAGACATACATATATTATATTCAATATCTTCTATATTATCAAAATCAGTTATATAAGACTTTAAATATATTTTTTTCTTTCTATCAAAGTCTTCTTTACTAATTTTAATTTTCTTTATATCTTTTAAAACTTCTTTAATAAATTTATTACCATCTTTGCATATACCACTTACATTTATTATTAAGAAATCATCTACTATATATCCAGAATAGCCCCCATCATAGAATAAATCTTCTTTTTTATATTTAGCATATAAATCACTAGTAGTAGAAATATAACATGAGAATATAATATCTATATAATATCTAAGCAAATTATCTTCAATATTAAATATGTCTTTTTTAATTTTAAAACCTACTCTTGCTCTTTCAGCTTCTGTATGTTTTATAACTTCTTCATATTCTTTTGATACTTTTAATGGTTCTTTATCTACTACCATTTGAGGTATTTCTTTATATTTAGGATTATATTTTTTAATATGTTTTTTAATTAATTCAACACATTTATCTATTTCAAAATCTCCACATACACATATAAATGTGTTATTAGGAACATAATAATCTGAATATATCTTATTAAGTGATTTAGCAGTTATTTTTTCTATATCACTTCTTTCGCCTACTACGGTATTTCTAGCATATATTTTATTAAATAAATTTTTATTAAAAATATTTGTTAGATATCTAGTAAGATTATCTTTATTCATATCTATTTCTTCACCAATGATACCTTTTTCTTCTGCAACATTCTTTTCATTGATGTCAGTATCATAGAATATATCTAATAATAATTTAATATTTTCATAAATATCTTTACTTCCAAATAAATTATAATTAGTTCCATAATTATTAGTCCATGCATTAGCAAGACTACCATATTTATTAATTCTTTTAGAAAAGCCACTATTTTCTGATAATGCCATAACTTTATGTTCTAAAAAATGTGCACTTCCTGGGATTACATCAGTTATTTCATCACCTATTTTATATCTTAATACTCTAGCGCCATATTTAACAGATATAGTTATATAGAAATTCTTAGTTTTATTAGTAGGATACATATATATTTCAAGACCATTATCAAGAGTTTCTTTATATATACTTTCATCCACTTTTTCAAATACATACTTTTCCAAACTAATCATCCCCTCTCATTAAAAATATAGTGCTTAATTGCATCTTATCATTTAATTTAATTACTTCATCAATAGTGACATTAGATAAATTCTTTCTTAATTCTTCTATATCTTCAACTAAATTAAATTCACTATAATAATAATGATTAATTTGACCATATAAATCATCATAGTAACTATTTAAAAATGTATTATATGTTTCTTTAGCTTGATTAAATAATCTTTTTAATTTTCTTTTATCTTTCATAAATTCAATTGTTTCAAATATTCTTTTCTTAGCTTCTTCATAATTAACTTTATTAATGCCAGCATAAATAGTTAATACTGGATCATATTTATTATAACTAGAATTAATACTATAGCATAGCGAATATTTTTCTCTAACATAATTAAATAACATTGAATCGTTCATTGAACCAAGTATAGTTGAATATACTCTTAATACATGATTTATTTCATGATAATTAAGATTTTTTAAAGTATATCCTATATATAATCTAGATTGTTTAAAATTAGTATTTTCTATCTTTTCTATAACTTCTTTTCTATCATTATGTTTATAATTAAAATCTAATTTATTTTTATTGCCTTTAATATTTTTAAATAATTTATCTATCTTATCTACTAATAATTCTGAATCTTCTCCATATATACAAATATCTATTTTATATCCACCAGTAAATAATTTTTTATAGTATTCGTATAGAGATTTTCTTGTTACACTTTCTATTTCTTCTATAGTTGGAACACTTTTTTCAGCAATAGTTCCTTCATACATAATCTTGTTATATAAAATAGAAGCATAATCAGCAGCATTATCTTTCATGGATTTTATTGAATTTAAATAATTATCTTTTGTTATATCAAAAAACTCTTTATTAAAACCACCTTTATCAACATTAGGATTAAATACTATTTCTCTATAAAAATCTAATGATTCATCTAAATACTTTTCTTCTGTATATTTTGGATTTAACATTTGAAGTGCTAGAACTATATTTTCAGTATCACCATTGTATCCAAATGATGCACTTACTTTAGCACCAAATAGTTCTTCTCCTCTTGTAGCTATTTTACTTTTAGTATTATATTTCTTAGATGTATATGTAATATTAGAGCATAATAAATTACCAAGAGCCATTTCATCATTATTACATTTTCTAGTTAAAAACATAACAATATGCATCTCTTTAAATCTATTAGTATCGATAATATGAATATTATAATTGTCTTTTTCTATTTTGTTGTATTTCATTACTGCCTCCATTTAAATATTATAGCAATTAAAAAGAAGTATTTCTACTTCTTAATTAAATAAAATTTTTGATTACTAGTATTTATTACTGATATGTTTTTAACTTCAAAAGGAAATACTACTTCTACACATGGATAAGTAAATGCCATAGTAACTGTATCATTTCTTCCAGGAAATGTTTCTTCTACAGTGATTTTAACATCATTATCAACAACTTCTATATTTTGTAAATCAATACTATATCCACCAGTATTCTTTTCACCCATAGCAATAACTACTCTAGTTTCATTATTTGTTTTTTCTAAATAATAACCTCTTGTACCATAATTTGAATCATTAAAATTATTTGTTTTATATTTAAAATGACTTTTTAAAACTTTATATTTACTAGTAATTTCACTTAATACAACATAATCTGCATAACCAATATCGTTTCTAGTAATATCTAATGTATTTGTATCATTATCCTCAAATAATTCATTAAAGAAGTCTTTATATTTCTTTTCATATGGAACTTCATAACTCTTCATATATACAGGATCACATGGTGCTTTAAAACATTGTACTTGTTCTTTAACATCTACTTTTATTACATTAGTAATAGTCATATCATAAATAAGATTAGATTCATGATATATTAATCTATAATTATCTTCATATATTAATTTATTATCTTTTTTTAATATGTTAAATAATATTGCTAATATAATAACAACTGTAATACTAACAAATATTATTATTTCTTCTTTTTTGTTCATACAATCACTTCTTAATAATTGATTCTAAAGCTAAAACTATCATTTCATCTAATGTTTTTTCTCTTTGAGTAGAATCCATTATTTCATGAGTTACTAAATTATCACTAATTGTAAGTAATGCTGTAGCTTGTCTTTTAAATTTCTTTGCATTAAATAATAATGCAAATGTTTCCATTTCAACAGCTAAGCATCCTTTATCAGTATACTTTGTATAATCTTTATTTTCTGTATAGAAAGCAACTGAAGTATGTACTCTACCAGGAATTAATTTAATTCCTTTAACAGCAGCAGTATCTTGAATAACACTGTTTAATTCAAATGATGAGTTTAATACATCAACATTTTCTATTCCTGCTTCATCATCATAAATAGTATTTGAGTAAGCACTATCAGCAAGTAAAATATCATATAATTTTAAATCTGCTGTATAAGCACCTGCTGTACCTATTCTAATAATAGTTTGTACATCATAGTCATTAAATAATTCATAACTATAAATACCCATACTACCTACACCCATACCACTTGAGAAGATTGTTACATCTACTCCTTTATATTTTCCTGTGTAAGCAAGTTCTCCTCTTACTTTGTTAACTAGAACTGCATCAGTAAGAAATTTCTTAGCAATGTAATGCGCTCTATTTGGATCTCCAGGCATTAACACTCTTGGTGCAATGTCTTCTTTGTTACTTTCAATATGTACTGTTGCCATAAATATCACTCCTATTTCTTATTATATTCTTCAAAATCTTTACCAAATTTAGATACAAATATTTTTCCATCAGTATCTTTTATATATAGTGTTGGATATCTATAATTTGTTTCTAAATCATATTCATTTACTGTTGCTATTGCAGCAGGATTATCTATATTTACTTCATTAAATATAGCTTGCTTCTTTGCATTAATAGCGCCTTCATATTCTACATCACTTAAATAATATAGTTTATTAGTAGAAAGAACATAAATCATATTATATTCTTCTTCTTTTACAACATGTTCTATTCTTACAGATACTGGATTTCCAAATCCATTTAATATATATTCATTACCATTAATAGTTAAATAAACTTTACTATTAGCAATTTTAGCAGATGTCTCATTTGTATCATTGCCATCTACATCATATAAATAATTTGAAAATACTAATTCATCTATTGTAATATCTTCTACTACTTTATTCTCTTCTGGCTCTTCTTTAACTGTAGGTGTTTTAATATACATAACTACATATCCAAGTAGAATAGCAACTATTAATGAAATAAATATTACTACTATATTATTACCCTTTTCATTCATAATAATGTTACTCCTCTATACCAGAAGAATCATTATCTTCTAATTTTACAAGAACTTCTCTTGGCTTACTTCCTTTAGCAGGACCAACAATTCCACGTTCTTCAAAACTATCAATTATACGAGCTGCTCTATTATATCCAATTGAGTATTTTCTTTGGATTAATGATGCACTTATTTGTCCCATACGAATAGCATACTCAAGTATTTCATCATATAAAACATCTTTTGCTTCATTAGATCCACTTCCACCCATACCAGCTCCACCGGAAGAACCTCCTGAACTTGATGCTTCTAAGTTTTGGAATTTTTCACTATATTTAGGTCCTGAACATCTCTTCTTAATGAAATCAACTACACGTTTAATTTCATCATCTGAAACGAAACTACCTTGAATTCTTGTAGGATTATTATCATCTTGTGGTTTATATAACATATCACCTTTACCTAATAACTTTTCAGCACCAGTCATATCTAAGATAGTTCTACTATCAATAGATGATGATACTGCAAATGATATACGTGTTGGGATATTTGCTTTAACAACACCAGTAATAATATCAGTAGATGGTCTTTGAGTTGCTACTATTAAATGTATACCAGCTGCACGAGCTAATTGAGTTATTCTCATAATTGATTCTTCAACTTCTTTAGCAGCTACTAACATTAAATCAGCAAGCTCATCTATAATTACTAATATAAATGGCATTCTCTTTAATCCACAATCTGGTTTTTTCTTTAATTCTTTATCTACATAATCATTATATGTTTGAATATTCTTTGTTCCACTATTTTTAAATATTTCATATCTATCATCCATCTCTACTACTATTTTTTGTAGAGCAGCACTAGCTTTTTTAGGATCTGTAACTACAGGAGTAAGTAAGTGTGGAATACCTTCATAAACATTAAACTCAACTTTCTTAGGGTCTACAAGTACCATTTTAACTTCATCTGGAGTTGTTCTCATTAAAACAGATAGAATTATGTTATTAATACAAACAGATTTACCGCTACCAGTAGAACCAGCTACTAACATATGTGGTGTCTTATTTATTTCAACATATTTAACATTACCCATTATATCTCTACCAAGAGGAGCTGCTAATGGTGAATTTTCAAGTTTCTTTTCTAACTTCATAGCATCCATTATTTCTCTCATTGATACAGGTACAATATTTTGATTAGGTATTTCAACACCAACTGTATTTTTTCCAGGAATTGGTGCTTCAATTCTAACTTCTTTAGCTGCTAATGCAAGAGCTATTTCACGAGATATACTAAGTACTTTATTAACTCTTGTACCTTTAGATATTTCCATTTCATATTGAGTAACAGCAGGCCCAGCATGAACTTCTATTACTTTAACATGCATATCAAAATCTAAGAATACTTGTTCTAAAGCTTTAATATTTTTAGCAATTATTTCATTAGAATTAACTTGTACATTATTCTTCTTAACTGGATCTAATAATTGAATAGATGGTTTTACATAAACTCCAGGTTCGCTATCCTCTTCAACATTAGTATGTTCTTCAGGAGCTTGTTCTTTATTCATATTATTTAAATCATTAATTGATGTAATAACAACTTTCTTATCACTAAATCCATCATCTTTTAAGTCACCGATAACGCCTTCTTCTTCACTCTCTTCAGATTCTTCTTCATCTTCTTCAGATGATTCTCTATTAAATAAACCTTTGAAGAATTCAACAATACTAGTAAACATATTTCCTAAATTAATATCAAATATCATAATAATACCAAATATTATGAATATTCCTACTAAAATATAAGTTCCAACTTTATCAAAACATGACATAGCACACCATGTAAATAATGCACCAATAATTCCACCACCAGTTTCTTTTACTAAAGTTGCATTATCAAATGATGCTTTAATATGATCCATTGAAACACTCATTAATTCTTTTGTATTAATATTTCCATTAACTACCATTTTAGTATGAGATAAAATTAATAAAGCTAAAATGATACAATAAATACCTATTAATCTTCCTGTAAAATAATTTGGTTTACCTCTTTTAACAATAATATATAATCCTAATCCTAATGTAAAAATTAAGAATAAAAAATACCATTCACCAAACATAAATACAGCTGCATTCTTAATCCATCCACCAACAACTCCTGATGTTGCAAGACCTGTTGCTGATAATAATATCATTATGAAACCAATAACTTCGCTTGTATATGCAAATGGTTCTTTTTCAACTGTTGCTCTTCTTTTTCTTCTTCTTGCCATAATACACCTAACTTTCCATTCTACTTAGAAGTTTCTTATAAATTCCAGGTTCAATAATATTAAGGGTATTTAAAACAATATCTAAAGATTCTTTATATTCCCCCTTATTAAATGCTTTTTCAGAAGCATTTAAACCCATTTCTACTTCTTTATTACTTGATTTATATCTATTTCCATATACAATTGCCATTTCAGCCATAATAGCTGTTTTAATTGTATCTGATGCTGTTTGATATAGTTTTAATGCTAAATCTCTAGAAGTATCAACTCTTAGATTTAATGTTTTAATAGAAATTGGTTTCTTTTCAATTTCATAATTAATTTCTTTAACAGAGTCATAAGCTTCTTTTAACTCAATATAAAACCTTTCAGGAATAACTGGTAAGTTATAATCTTTAATTTTATATTTAGAATTATTAATAACATTCTTAATTTCATATAATTGTTCTCTAGCTCTTGCTTCATCTTCTTTAAGACTACCTAAATTCTTAAGAGTTGTTTCTAATTTATCTTCTACTTTAGATAAATTAACAGCAACTAATTCACATTCATTAGCAAGTTTAGAATAAGGCATAACTTTTGATAAAGTTCTATCATTTATTAATTTAAAGCTATCTTTTACTTCAATTAATTCTTTATTAATTTCATCAATAACTTCAATTTCTTCATCACTTAAATCATATGTATCTTTTATATTATCTATTTCAGCATATAAGTTTCTAACAATACTACTTGTTTTAGAAAGTCTTTCACTTATATTAATAATTCCACGTTCATATTCTTTCTTTCCTCTTTTTTCAGAATCGAAATCGCTATATAAACCCTCATAATAATCTAACAATGTTTTAAGATCAAATATAGAATCTTGTAGATTTAATACATTTAATCTATCCATTATTTCACCAATAGTTTTATTAGTTTCTTCAATATTATAATCTAAATTTAAATATTCTAAATTATATCCATCTCTTATTAATTTGTTATAAACTGCTTTAACATCTGACATCTTCTTAGGTAATATCATAGTAGCCATCATAACAATAGTAGGTGCTTCATCTATAACAACACTAATATTATTAATCATATCATCTAATACTTTAACAATCTTAGATAATTCTTCGTATTCTTTATTTTGAATAGCAACTTCAAAAGCACTAAATAATTTATCTATATTTTCAAACTGTAATTCTATTCTAGAAGATACTTCTTGATAATCACTTTTATTCTTGTTGTATTTAAACACAACTTCTCTATATATACTTTTTAATTTAGTAATAGCTTCTCTATTTCTATCTTCACTTTCAGTTAATTCTTTTATTTCACCTAATAATTTAATAGATTTAGCTTTAACTTTTAATATTTCTTTTTCACAATGTTCAAGTTTTTCAAGAGATTCATCATAATTCTTATCCATTAAAGATGTCTCTATATCAACTAATTCATCTGTTAATGATGGTAAATCCTTTTGTTCTATTTCTTCAAATCTAGAAGCCCAATCACTAACTTCTTTTTCTGTTTTTTTATTATTAACTAATTTTTCAGCACGAGCAAGTTCAGTTATTAATGTTGATGAAATAATTAGATTCTTTTCTGTAGTTAATCTATCAATATTACGAAGGATATTCTTTTTCTTCTTGTTCTTTAAAATGGATTTTATTCCAAAATAAAGAGCAGCGGCTAATAATAAAATAACAACAATAATTAATAATAATTTTGTTAATTTCATAATCCCTATCCTCCTTATACATTTTAACACATATTATTGCTTTTTGAAACAATTTCAAAGAAAAAAAGAGAAATAACTCTCTCCTTTTACACTTTTATTTTTTTAAATTTTCAATTTCCTCTATCATTAATTTCATTTTATCATCTTTAATAACATAATATGATTCATAAATAGATGCCATTGTTTGATCAGTAATAAGCTTATTTTCAACAAGATCAAATACAATTGGATTATATTCAACATGACTATTTCTATCTTTTTCTTCATTATGTACAGTTATTAAATAAAATGGTTTTTTAGTTTTTTTATCAAACATTGCTGTACAGAATAATCTATCTTGTAAAGATACTTTTTCTTGAATTATGATAGCAATCATTTCTTTGATAATAACTATTTGTTCTGCAAGAAATAATCTATTAAATTCTGTTTTATTTCCAATATCAAATATTTCTCTAAATGACACTAATATTTTATGAGTTAAATATTCATTTGAGTCATTAGCAGAACTTGGTAAATATGAAGTAGGAATAAATAATTTTGATATAAATGATATATATTTTGATAAAGCATCTCTAAACTTTTGTTTATTCATCTTTCCTTTAACGAAATCATCTATATTTTTACATAAATATGTTACTTGTTTAATCTTATGTAATGGATTAGTATCACCCATTTTGTTAATAGAAGTTCTATCTTCTATTTTATTAAATAAATCATCTTTAAATGTATTAAATACTAAATCATAATCTTTTCCTAATAAAATTTCATCATATTTTTGAATGACATAAAAATCTATATCCATATCAAAGTCTTCATAGCACTTAAGTAATACATTTAATAATACAAATCTTTTAAAATCTACCCAGTCAGACTCAGATTTACCATCTATTTCAAACTCTATATAAGACTCTTTCTTTTCTTCTTCAGTTGCTTCATATTCACTATCTAGTATTTCTTCTAATCCATATTTTCCATTTAATAAGTTACACAAGTCATAATAAAATTGTGTTTCAGAAGATACAATTTGATAATATCTATCATTGCATTTATATGCTGCTGCTAACATATCAAATATTACATCTGTATAACTTCTGTTTAATTCATCTTTTTCTTGAACAATATTAGATTGATACCCTATTGTTTCATCTAAAGAAGCTATTTCTTTATCACTCATAACTGAATGCTTTATTTCATCACCATTATATCTATGTACTATTCTTTCTACTTCGTTTCCATTTTCATCCATCTCAACAACTTTAGTTTCATAAATAATATCATTAGCGAAGTGAGAAGTTTTCTTACCTATTTTAATATTTGGTAAGTCTGGATTTAAAGTTAGGAAATATTTCTTTCCTTCATCTCCTTCAGCAACTAAAAAATAATGAATAATAGTGACACTATTATCTTCTTTTTTATATTCTGTTGTTTCATTTGTATTTCTTATTTCAGAGTTAATTCCACAATTTGTTAAAATGTATTTTAACATTTCAGCAGTATTACGACATATAACACTATAATCAAATAGATTTGGTGTATTCATAATACGTTCTACTGTTTCAAAGTTATATTCTATTTTTTGTTTTTCTTGAGTTAAAAGGTTATTTTGAATCGTGTAAAAAAACATATAGTCTTTATGAACTAATTTTCCAAGTTCTATATAAGCATATCTTATTTTAGTGTTTTTATTCCACTCAGGATGATCATTTATTTCTTGAATTATTTGATCAAGTTTATTTTTCATGTTGTTTCTCATTCATATATGATCTTAATAATCTCTTATTTTCATCATATACGTCCCTACTATACTTATTATATTTATTAAATATTTTTCTGTTTTGTAGATATCTATAATAATCATCTAAACCCTTTTCACTCTTCAAATTAAAACCTACTACTTGATAAATAATTTTAGCTTTTTGATCTTCATTCAATGCTATTTCATTCAATGTAACATCAGAATAATTATCATACAAATAAAACATCAAGTTTTTGATTGGTTTAATACCTGTAATTACTAATTCATTAGCTATGATTGTATATGTTAATTCATAATAAATACAAGTTTTAGCAACATCATTGTCATAGTTAAGTTCTAATAATAACTTATCTTGCGAAAGATAAAATACCTTTACATCAATCATAGAAATACTCCTTATTTAATGAAATTGTATCATATTTTCGTTATTGCTTCAAATATTTTTATACCATCTACAGCAGCACTAGTTATACCACCTGCATAACCTGCTCCTTCTCCACAAGGGTAAATCCCTTTAATATTAGATTCAAAATTATCATCTCTAATTATCCTAATTGGTGAAGATGTTCTACTTTCAATACCTAATAGTACTGTATCATAATTACTAAATCCTTTAATTTTAGTATTAAAATAATCAAAACTAGATTTAATAGTATCATTTAACTCTTTACTTAATAAGCTATTTAAATCTGCATAGGAATAATCTCCTTTAACCGCAGGTATTACACTACCTAGTTTATTAGATTTAATACATTTTTTATAATCAATTAATAATTGAATAGGTATTTTTCCATTGCATAATTTATAAGCTTTGTGTTCTAATTCTTCTTGATATTTAACTCCATCAAATAAATTTGTACCATAATCTTTTTCATTAACAGAAATAATAATTGCACTATTTGAAATACCGCTATCTCTTTTATAATTACTCATTCCATTAATAGCTAATCCTTCTTTTTCACTTGATGCGTTTATTACATAACCGCCAGGACACATGCAAAATGAATAAACACCTCTACCATTAGAATTATATGTTAATTTATAACTAGCATGATTTAAATATTTATAATATTTTCCATATTGATTTTTATCTATAAATTCTTGATTGTGGCATACTCTAAAACCTACCGCAAATGGTTTATTTGCCATTAATAATCCTTTTTCATTTAACATTCTAAATGTATCTCTAGCACTATGTCCTAAAGCTAAAACTAATTTATCACATTTAATAGTTTTATCATTATTTATAACTACACTATCAATTTTATTATCTTTTATATTTATATCAGTCATACATGAATTAAATAATACATTACCACCCATTGATATTATTTTTTCTCTCATATTTTTAATAACAATTCTTAAATTATCAGTACCAATATGTGGCATATGTAAATATTTTATTTCTTCAGGTGCACCATTTTCAATAAATGTATCTAATACTTCAACAATTCTATTATTTTTATCTTTTATACCAGTTGTTAATTTGCCATCTGAAAATGTTCCTGCTCCACCTTCTCCAAATTGTATATTTGATGATGTATTTAAATCATTTGTATTCCAGAATTTTTCTACACTTTTAATTCTATCTTCTATTTTTTCACCACGTTCAATAATAGTGACATTATAACCATTTTTACACAATTCATATGCACAAAAAAGTCCAGCAGGACCCATACCTACTACTACAATATTATCTTTTTTATTAGTTAATGGCTTATATTCATATTTTTCTTTTTCACACAAAATTACTTCATTATTAAGTTTAATAATTTTTTCATTTTTTAAATATACATCAATTGTATAAATATAATTAACTTCTTTTCTAGCATCAATACTCTTTTTATATATTTCATATTTAATAATATCTTCTTTTTTAATTTTTAATTTATTTATTAATGCAGAAATATAGTCATTTTTAATAACATCAACTTTTATATTTGATACTCTAATCATTTATATGTTCACCTACTATTAAAGCAGATAATACTGCAAATGAAATATTATATCCACCACATATACCAGTTAAATCAAGTACTTCTCCAGTAAAATATAAATTCTTATTATTAATTGATTCGAAATGATCATTTACTTCTTTTAATGATACTCCTCCAGAACATACTTGTGAATGATCATATCCTTTAGTACCATTAATATCAAAAGAAAGATTTATCAAATTATTAGATAATAATTCTTTTTCATTTTTTGATAATTCTTTATAATTTTTATTCATATCTATTTTAGATATCCTAAGAATATAATTAACTAATTTATAATTTAAAAAACATTCTAATAATTCACTTATATTTCTATTAATAAGTTTATTATTTAATTTATTAAA
>CAMMYS010000010.1 GCA_946528555.1 uncultured Mycoplasmatota bacterium | reverse complement strand
ACAGCCCATATCTTCTTCTTTATTAAAATCATCTAACCATTTAAAAAATAAATCAACATTAGATAGTTTATGTTCATCAAATACTTTTCTTAGTTCATTTCTGTCTTTTTCATCTATTAAATTGGAAGAATAGCCTATTTTATACATATCTTTTCTTGCTTCATTGTTTTTATTACAAGAACACATTAATATACAAATAATAAAAATTAAAAATATCTTTTTCATAATTACCTCTTAAATAATGATAACATATTTAATTCAATAAAAAAAGCTGCATAAAGCAACTTATTTTTCACAATGGGGTCTCAATTTAACGTGTTTACGAAAAATCAGCACAAATCTATGAACTCACGATTTTCTCAATTGCTAAATAAAATATAACACAACATTATGACATTTGCAAATGATTATGATTTGTCGTATTTATAAAAACCTTCCCCAGAGGATTTCCCTAATTTTCCTTCTTCAATATATTGGTTTAACATATTTAACATTCCTTTGTAATTATAAGGTAACATCATTTTCTTTAATAAAGGACTCATTAATCCAGGAACTTTTTGATATTGTTCAACTATATTTTTTGCAGTTGTCAATCCTACAGTATCAATAATTTCAAATGGTCCTTTTGGAGCACCTGTTCCTCTTTTCCAAGCAATATCAATACTTTCAGCATCAGATATTCCATTCGTTAATAAATCCATACCACTTAATAAAAATGGTACAAGCATAGAATTTAATAGATATCCTGATTTTTCTTTTAATATTGGAAGAGGTAACATTCGAATACTTGTTGCAAATTCCATTATCTCATCAAAATATTTTTTATCAGTTCCATCATGTGCCATTACTTCAGCTGTGTTTTTAATCCATATTGTATTTGCAAAATGAAGTGATAAATATTTTTCGGGTCTTCCTGTATATTTAGCAAACATAGATGGTAATAGAGTAGAAGAGTTAGTTACAATAACCGTTTTTTCTTCTAACAATGGAGCTAAAGTTTGATAAAATTTAATTTTTTCATCTTTAATCTCAGCCATAGATTCAATTACCAAATCTGCATCTTTCACTGCTTCTTTCATATCAACTTCTAATTTAATATTGTTATAGGCAAGATCAACTTTTTTTAAACACTCTTCTTTATTAAAACTATCAATATCAGATATTCCTCTTGCCCAACTGTTCTCATCATGAGGATTTAAAGACTCAATGGTTTTAATATAATCTTTTTTTAATGCATCTAGCTTAGGTTGTGTTCTTGTTTTACTATCTTCACTTCTTAACCATATTGTTACATCGTATCCACAATAAGCTGATTGAAAAGCAATTTGACTTCCCAAAACACCTCCGCCAGCAACTACTATTTTCTTATAATTCATATAATTCTCCTTATTTTTATTAATATATATTATTATACCATTTTGATACAAAAAAAAGAATCTATAAAATAGATTCTTTTCATTTTAAACTGGGGCGAGATGTGGGAATCGAACCCACGCATAACGGGACCACAATCCGCCGTGTTAACCACTTCACCAAACTCGCCGTTTTGCAAGGATAATATTAACATAAATACTAGAATTAGTCAACGTTTTATAGAAAAATTGCTAATAATATGACTATTATTCCTAATAATAAAATCCCTAATACAATTAATAAGTTTTTCAAATTATTATTTTCTTTTTTTACTTTTTTAGATAAATCCATATCTTTAGGATCTGTTGTTCTAAAACCATATGCTTTTAAATATTGATTTGGTTCTTGTTTTGTTTGATTTATTGTTTCACTACTGATAGTTTTATTACCTGAGTAATGATTACTAAAATTTTTATTATTATTTAATCCATATGGATTTAAATTCATACCTGCCATAGAATTCACCTATATATAATATACAATAAAAAAAGTGTTTTTTAAACACTTTTTATATTTTGAATTCTTCAAAGAAATCACTCATTGTTAATTGTTCTTCTTTTTGTACTTCTGTTTGAGGTTCTTCTTTGATTATTTCTTGTTCTTTTGGTACTTCTTCTGTTTCTTCAGCAGTTTCTTTTTCTTCTTTTGTTATATCTGTATATCTTGTTACTACAAATATTTCATCTGGTTCTTTTTTAGTATAAGTACTTCCTGTACTTGCAAGATCCATAATATTTATATCACTTGATTTTAAATATCCTATTTCACCAGAGATAATACCAAATATACTCTTACTACTTGTATTAAATGCTTTAGTAATTAAGTATTGTTTTGATTTAGGACTCTTAACTATTTGAGATCCTCTCTTTGCTCTTGCTAGTAATGGAATATCTGTTACTTTAAATCTCTTAGCAGTATTTCTATTTGTAAATACTGTTATATATTCTTTAAATTTACTAGCTACGAATGAGTTAATAACTTCTGAATTAGCATTTAATTTAACTGATTTAACTCCACTAGCACGTAATCCAACTACTGGGATTTCACTAGTATTATATCTTAATGCAAAATTATCTTTAGTAATAACAACTGTATTTTCTCCATCACATCTACTTATTGATACTACTTCATCATTATCTTTAAGTTTAAACATCATAATTGGTTTAGAATATCTACTTACTTCAAAATCACTAAGTATCATTCTCTTAACCATACCTTGTTTAGTAAATGCTGTGATTAAAGATTTATCAAATTTACTAACTGCGATAGATTTAATAATCTTTTCACCATCAGATATTTTAATAATATTAGATATATGTGTACCTAAATCTTTAAACTTACATTCATTTATTTCTCTAACTGGTAAAAATAAATAATTACCTTTGTTAGTAAATAATAATATTGTATCTAAATTGTTAACTTTATATAGTCCTTCAATATAGTCTCCTTCTTTTACTGAAGGATATTCTTTGTCATTTGATGTAAATACTTTAATTGAATGTTTTTTAACATATCCAGCAGCACTTACACATACTACAAAGTCTTCTTTACTTACCATATCAAGTTCATCTATTTTTATATCACCAGCTTCAGTAGTAATAACTGTTTTTCTTGGTACTGCATATTCTTTCTTAACAGCACGTAATTCATCTTTAATTAATTTTACTAATACACTTTCATCATTTAATATAGATTTAAAATATTTAATTTCTTCTAATAATCTATCATGTTCTTCATTTAATTCAACTACATCAGTATTAGTTAATTTATATAATTGCATCATTACAATAGCTTCAGATTGTTCATGAGTAAACTCAAATTCTTTAACTAAATTTTCTATTGCATCTGCTTTGTTTTTACTAGCACGAATTACTCTAATGACATCATCTAATATAGAAAGTGCTCTTATGAAACCTTCTAAAATATGACATCTTTTTTCATCTACTTCTAGATCAAACTTAGTTCTTGCTATTACTACTTCTCTTCTATGTGCAATAAATGCATCTAAAAGTGGAATAATACCAAGAGTCATTGGCCTTCTATTTACAATAGCTACCATATTATAATTATAAGATACTTGCATATCAGTATTCTTAAGTAAATAATTTGTTATTAATTCTTTATCAGCACCTTGCTTTAAATCAACAACTATTCTAATACCTTCTCTATCAGTTTCATCTCTTACTTCAAGAATACCATCTATTTTCTTGTCTATTCTAATGGCATCTATCTTCTGAACCATTAAAGCTTTATTAACTTCAAATGGTATTTCTGTTATAACAATTTGTTCTTTACCTTTATTTTTAGCATATTCATATTTACATCTAACTGTTACTTTTCCTCTACCTGTAGTAAATGCATCTATGATACCTTGAGTACCCATACATATACCACCAGTTGGAAAATCTGGACCTTTAACTATTTCTAAAATAGAATCCAATCTACAATTTGGACTATCTATTCTTTTAATAGTAGCATCAATTATTTCACCTAAATTGTGTGGTGGAATATTTGTTGCATAACCAGCACTAATACCATTAGTACCATTTACTAATAAGTTTGGAAACTTTACTGGTAAAACTGTTGGTTCTAAAAATCTATCATCAAAGTTAGGTGCCCATGGAACAGTATTTTTATCTAATGCTTCTAATAATTCATTACTAATTTTAGATAATCTTGCTTCAGTATAACGATATGCAGCAGGACCATCACCATCCATAGAACCATTATTACCATGTATATCAACTAAAATATGATTTTGTTTCCACCATTGACTCATACGAACCATTGCTTCATATACACTTGAGTCACCATGTGGATGCCATTTACCTAATACACTACCAACTGTAAAAGCACATTTTACATATGGTTTTTCATGTGTATTATTATTTTTATACATATCAAATAATATTCTTCTTTGAACTGGTTTTAAACCATCTCTTGCATCTGGTATAGCTCTATCTTGAATTATTTCTTTTGCATAAGCTCCAAATCTCAAACCCATTATTTCTTCAAGGGCATATTCTTGTATTCTTTTAATTGCTTCGCTCATTTCTATTACCCCCTATAATTATCCTCAAGAGTAAACTCAACATTTTCATCAATCCACTCTTTTCTAGGTTCTACTTTATCACCCATTAAAACATCTACTCTCTTTTGTGCAAGAGCAGCATCTGATATATTTACTCTAATCAAAGTTCTAGTTTCAGGATTCATAGTTGTTTCCCATAATTGGTCAGCATTCATTTCACCTAAACCTTTATATCTTTGAATAGTATATTTTCCACTATTATTATTTTTTATATCTTGTAATTCTTCATCAGAATATGCATAAAATCTATTTTTACCATAATCTAATTTATATAAAGGAGGAAGTGCTATATAAAGTTTTCCTTCTTCAATTAATGGTCTCATATAATTATAGAAGAATGTTAATAGTAATATTTGAATATGAGCTCCATCAACATCAGCATCGGTCATGATAATAACTTTATCATAATTTGATTCTTCAGGATCAAATGATGAACCTACACCAGCTCCGATTGTATATATCATTGTATTTAATTCTTCATTTTTATATACATCTTCAATACTAGCTTTACTTGTATTTAATACTTTTCCTCTAAGTGGTAATATTGCTTGGAATTTTCTATCTCTTCCACCTTTAGCAGATCCACCGGCAGAATCTCCCTCGACTAAGAATAACTCATTAATCTTTGGATTTTTTGTTTGAGCTGGTGCTAATTTACCACTAAGATTCTTTTCTATTTTAGATTTATTTTTTCCACTTCTTGCTTCTTCTCTCGCTTTTCTAGCTGCTTCACGAGCAATTTTACTCTTTAAAGCTTTATCCATTATTGCACTAGTAGCATCTTTATTTTCTTCAAAGAAGAAACTTAACTTATCATAAACAATATTTTCTACAACTGTTTTTGCTTGTGGAGTTCCTAATTTACCTTTAGTTTGTCCTTCAAATTGAAGTAATGCTTCTGGTATTTTTAAACTAATAACTGCACTTAAACCTTCTCTAGTATCACTACCATCTAAAGTATCATTTCCTTTTAACAATCCATTCTTTTTAATATACTCATTGAATGCTTTTGTTAAACCACTCTTAAAACCGGCCTCATGAGAACCGCCATCAACTGTTTTAACATTATTAACAAATGAAACTACACTTTCACTATATGAATTTGTATATTGAAGTGCTATATCAACAATAATACCATTCTTTTCACCACTAATACTTACTGGATTATGTAATGGTACTTGTTCTTCATTTATATAATTAATAAATGATACTAAACCATTTTCATAGCAATAGACATTAGTTTTATTATCTTCTTCATCTATTACTTCCATAGTTAAACCACTAATTAAAAATGCACTTTCTTGCATTCTTTCACATATAGTAGTATAACTAAACTTTATATTTCCAAATATACTAGCATCAGGATAAAATTCAACAGTAGTACCTGTTTCACGAGTTGTCCCTATTTGTTTTAATGGTTGATCAACATGACCTCCATCTTTAAATGTAATTTCATGTATCTTACCATCTCTTTTAATAGTTACTTTCATCCATTTAGATAATGCATTAACTACTGAAGAACCAACCCCATGTAATCCACCACTAACTTTATATCCATCGTTTTCGAATTTTCCACCAGCATGAAGTATTGTATAAATAACCTCAGGTGTTGATTTACCTGACTCATGTTTTCCTGTTGGAACACCACGACCATGGTCTTCAACTACAATGCTTCCTTGTTTAGTAATCTTAACTGTTATTTTATTTCCATAACCATTGATAGCTTCGTCTATTGAGTTATCAACAATTTCCCATACTAAATGATGAAGTCCTCTTTTATCAGTTGAACCAATATACATACCTGGTCTTTTTCTTACTGCTTCTAGTCCTTCTAATATCTTTATTGATTTTTCATCATAACTTGCCACTCACATCACCTAATCTCATAAATCATTATACAAAATAAAATAAAAAGTGTAAACATTCACTTTACACTTTATAAGTCTATAAATTCAACTTCTTTATCCTTTTTTTCACTTTGTATTGGAGTACTATCATCTTTATTTGCTTCTCCATATGTTTGGAAACCAGGTTCAACTTTTTTAATTGGTGCGAACTCATCATAATCAGTTGTCAGTGAGTCCATTCCATTTAGTACATCCTTATCTAATTTAGATGCTCTATATGATGGAGCTTTCTCCATTAATTCTAAATCACTCTTAAATATTGAATCTACTGGATTTTCTTCTTCTACTACTGAGTTATTTAAAGTGTTAACTTCTTCTTGAGTCATTAGATTAAGGTTTTCTCCTCTTACACTATCTAATGCTTTAAAGTATCTCTCATCACTAACTTTATATGTTCTATCAGAAAAAGCTAGCATTGGATAAAATACTATTGGTAAAAATATTAACCCTGCTGTAAATCCACCTGAACATTTAAAGTTCTTTCCAAGACCTGCTCCCATTAACATTAATGGAATTAAATTAAAGAATGGAACAAAGAATAGTATGCCAAAAAATGTTGAAACATCTGCAATTTCAAGCATGTAAAATAAATTTAGAACTGGTATATATGAAGATGCTTCATTTTTATACGCTTTTCTAAATACATTCTTACCACCAATCATTATAATAGCTGATCTTCCTAAAGATAAAACCCATACTATTACAATAACAGTTACTGCAAATCTTGTAGTAGTTATTGACATATCAATTCTCCTCTACTCTATACATTATAATACAATATTATCAAAATTTTTTCAATATTATAAGAAAAATACAAGAAAAATATTAACTTTTTTTAAAAAACACTTGCAAAATCAAGGAAAATATTATAGAATTATGGAGACAGCCGAGATAAAAGGCTAAAATGGGCTTGTAGCTCAGTTGGTTAGAGCGTTCGTCTGATAAGCGAAAGGTCGATGGTTCAAGTCCATTCAGGCCCACCATTAAATATGGCCCGTTGGTGAAACGGTTAACACACACGCCTTTCACGCGTGCATTTATGGGTTCAAATCCCGTACGGGTCACCATTAAAAAAATAAAGAACTACTTAGTAGTTCTTTTTTTATGTCTTATTAATCTAATTTCACTATTAATAGATCCTTCAACCATATCCATAGGTACACCCATTTTATCTAATTCTTTTAAATATAGTGATATAGTTTTCATTCTATATAAAACTTCCATATTTTCTCTTCCATGAACAGTTTTTTGTCTAACATCAGATATATTAATAAATCTAGTTTTATTAGGATCTCTTACTAAAGTATATACTATATCAGGTCCATATATTTTAGATATTGTATATTTTAGACCATTATCATCTATAAAAGTATAATTATTTCCATACTCATCAATATTAAAATAATAATTAACTCTTACATATTCATCTATCTTTTCAAATAATCTTTCTAATAACTGTACGTTTTTGTCTTCACTCATTCCTGGAATACAATATACTTTTTTGCGTCCTTTAGTTGCTTCACCTAACCATGTTAAATATTCTTTACTAAGTACATCCATTATTATCTACCTCTACTGTTTGAAACCTCTTCTATATAATAATTATTCATATAACTATTATATATTTTTTGATTATAATTCTTTTTAAATTCTTCTTCTATTATTATTAATTTAGTTAATAAAGTCTTATACTCAGTATTTGATATATATTCTTTATACTTATTAATAACTATTCCTTTTAAACGATTTAATTCATCTAATACAAGCCCTGTATCTTCATCAGTGGTACCATCATCATTCAATATTCTCATCATAAACTTAATAATCTTATCTATTTTTCTATTTATTCTTTGCTTAATATACTCATGTCTTAAATCATCGTCAATTAAAACAACCTTTTTAGCTTTGATAGTAAGGCCTGGAACTCTATTAATTGGATTAACTTCTAATCCATCCATTTTTACTTTATAATAAGCAAGCTTTAAATCATCTTGTTTATGAATAACTTTATATTTCATGATTACACCACCCTATAATAAATCATCTCTATATTCCTTTGTTATTCTTCTTCTTTCCTGTTCCCTATATTCTTTTATTAAAGCGTGATTTCCACTTACAAGTACCTCTGGTACTTCCATTCCCCTAAATTCTCTTGGTTTTGTATAAACTGGATAATCAAGTAAATTATCATTAAAACTTTCATACTCTAAACTAGTACTTGTAATAACTCCATCAATTAATCTAACAACTGAATCTGTTATCATCATACTAGCAAGTTCTCCACCAGTAAGAATAAAATTTCCTATTGAAACTAATTCATCTGCTAGAGTATATATTCTTTCATCAAAACCTTCATAATGTCCACATATAATTATTAAATGTTTTTTATCTTTAAGTTCATATGCTTTCTTTTCATTATATGTTTTTCCTCTAGGTGTTAATAATATTACATGTGAATCTTCTGTTCTTAATGCTTCAACTGCATTAAATACAGGTTCACACATCATAATCATACCTCCACCTCCTCCAAATTGATAATCATCAACTTGGTTATTTTTATATGGAGTATAATCTCTAATATCAACTATATTTATTTCTACTTTTTCTTTTTCTATTGCTCTTTTAATAATGCTTTCAGTTTTAAAACCCTCAAACATATTAGGAAATAATGTTAATATATCTATCTTCATAAAAACACCCCTATATCATGCATATATATTTTTTTATTTGCTTTATCTATTTTAGTAATAAAATCTTTATTATATGGAATAAACTTATCATTAATCCTAATAACTTCATTACCATTATCATTTCTATACTCACTTATATTACCAACTAATTCTCCATCATTATATACTTCAAATAAAGGAAAATCACTAATTAATATTTCATCATCAGAAAGATTTAAATCCTCTTCATTTATATATACATTACAACCTTTATATTTTAATACATCATTAATATAATCTATTCCTTTAAACTTAATCATATCAAAGTTCTTATGATGCCTATATGTCTCTATTTCTTCTTCATCTTTTCCCATACCAATATATAATTTTTTAGTTGGAACAAATATTTTATTTTTATACTCAAAAGAACTTAAAAGTCTAACTTCACCTTTAAGAGCATGTGTATTTACTATTTTTCCAACATAAATATATTTCATTTTTACCTCTTATACATATGATATAAAATAATTCCGGAAGCTACTCCTACATTTAAACTTTCACAATTATCATTCATATCTATTCTTACTATTTCATCGCATAATGAAAGAACTTTATCACTAACACCATTTCCTTCATTTCCCATTACAATAGCATATTTATCATAATTATTAACATCATCTAAACTCTTAGATTTTTTTAAAGATGTTCCGATTAATTTAATATCATTTTGTTTAATTCTATCTATAACACTATCTAATTCATCAATAACAATATTAATATTAAATATCATACCACCAGTACTTCTAAGAACTTTAGTATTATATGGACTTACACTATTTTTAGAAAATACAATTGTATCTATACCAAAAGCAACACTATTCCTAATAATAGTACCAGCATTTCCAGGATCTTGAATATCATCTAAAATAACTATTTTATTACCTAAATCATTTTTTAAATTATATCTAGATATACCAATCAATCTAGGTGTACTTTTTAAATCACTAAGTGTCTTCATTACATCTAAACTAACATTTATATAAGGAAAATCTATATTACATTCATAACCATCTAAAACAAATAATTCAACTAATAAATTATTTTTTAAAGACTCTAAAACAAGATTTTCGCCCTCAATTAAAAACAATTTCTTATCATTAGAATATTTCTTTTCTAATAATTTTCTAGCTTCTTTAATTTTAGAATTGTCTTTAGATGTTATTAACATTATTCCTCCTTAAGTACTTGTTGATATTCTTTATAATTTGGACAATACTTTTTAACATATTTCCAAAAGTTCCTAGAATGATTAAATTCTAAGAAATGACATAATTCATGTATTATTACATAATCTATTTCATCTATAGAATATTTTATTAAATCAAAATTTAATTTTATTAAAGGTCCTCCACCTTTTCTATTATATCCCCACTTTCTTGTCATCTTACCAATCATAACTTTTGGATATGGGATATTTTCCTCAAATAAATTATAACATATTTTTACCCTTTCATTAAATATTCTTTCTGCTTCATTTTTTAAAAAAGTATTTAAATATGTTTTATTTTTAACAAATATTTTATCTTCATATATTTCTAATTTACTAACAGTATTAGTTATTATTACA
Source organism: uncultured Mycoplasmatota bacterium (assembly GCA_946528555.1). Next base: position 35,540 of record CAMMYS010000010.1, on the reverse strand, counting down.
TCATATCTTTTTCCTAAGTAATAAAACTCTAATTTTTTTTGTTCTTTTTTTTGTTGTCTATTAAATTCCCTTGCTATAGATTCTTCATTTCTTCTAATAAAACTAACTATCATACTCTTAGGTACTAAATAATGACATGTTATATAAATACCATCGCTTTTTACACGAAGGTACATATTCTTATTATTCTTACGAGTAATATAAACATCATATGTTAGTCCACCAATATCTATAGTCATAATCAAACCTCAATAATTATTATAACAATTAAAAAGAAGTATTTCTACTTCTTTTATATTACTCAGTAACTACTTGTTCTGGTGCTGGTTCTTGAGGTGGTTCCTCAGTAGGAGCACTTTCGCTACTATTATCATTTGTTTCTTCAACTTTTGGTGGTTCTTGATCTTCTTCAGGTATTTGATAAGCTGCTACAACTTCATTTTCACCAGTTGTTGATGGCTTATAATCAGCAGGTGCTGGTTCATCATTTACTGTCCAACCAACAAATTCACAATCTTTTTCTTCTACATTATCATTTACTGCTGGTGCATACCAATCAGGAGTTCTTCCTTGAACATCACCTAATTTAACTTGTCTTTCTCCAACTTCTTCAGTATCATCAGAAACTATAACCATAGAAGTTTCAGTTTCTTCTGGAACTGGAATAAAGTATGTTGGAGTTTCAAGTCCTACTTCACTTGGATCTTCAGGTAAAGCATAATTATCAATTTCTTCTTGTGTATAAGCTACTTCAACTTCATCTACATATGTCTTATCACCAATTACAACATTTTCTGTTTCTACTTTATCTGCAGATGTAGCATTTCCTTCAACTTCAGTCTCAGCTTTTTTAGTTTTAACAATTGCGCTCTTATATACAACTGTTGTTTCGCCATACACTGCTGTTAATGTTAAATTCTTGTTAACATTTATTTTTTGTCCTGCTTTGTAATCAATTTTACTATTACCATTAGCAGACCATCCTAAGAATTTAGCTTTTGCTAATCCTTCTACTTTGTATCCCTCTGTTTCAGTTCCTTTTAATGTTTCACTACTTAATTCGCTACCATCACTATCTTTATAAGTAACTGTATATTCTTTTAGATGACATACTAGATATACTTTCATATCATCTTCAGGTAATACTGAGAAATCAAAATTCTCAGAATGTTCACTATCTTTGTAATATGTACAATCTTCATATCCACTAGGAACATATTTTTTTACTTTGCTTCCACTACTTAAATTCGCAGAATAAACTCTTTCGCCATCAAGTATATATGTTATTTGATACTTAGTGGTTGTTGTTGATGAATCAGTTCTGACTACATTTTCATATTCTTCTTCATCAGTTTTGTCTGTTACCGGAACTTCAATAACATCTGTTTTATTTTCTTCAGGTGTTTCATTAGTTTGTTCTTCTTTTTGACAACCAACTAATAGACCGATTACAGTACCAATAATAATTAAAATTGCTATTGCTATCAAGACGATTAGACTTTTGTCTTCATCTTCATGAGCAACTTCTTCAACTTTAACTTCTTTAACTACTGGAGCCTTTGCTTCACTATGTGTTTTAGGTCTTCCAGAAGTCTTTTTCTTCTCGCTCATATAACCTCCCATCTTATAGATTTCACATCTATCTTCTATAAGTAATTATAGTCTCAAAGAATTATTAAATCAATTTTTTATGTAAATAAAACGTAAAAAAAGATGCTATTTTAAACATCTTTTAATTTTACTCATATTTTCTAATTTTAGATTTAATAATTGATTGTATCTCACTAACTACTTCACTTGCATTTACAAAGTTCAAATTATCTTCATCTCTTAACTTAATTTCAACTTTTCCATCTTTAAAACTATTACCAACTGTAACACGTATAGGAATTCCTATTAAATCTAAATCTGCAAACTTAACCCCTACACCATCTTTTCTATCATCAACAACACAATCAATGCCTACTTCATCAAGCTTATTTCCTAGATCAAAAGCATATTTATACGCATCAACATCATTAACATTAACAATAATAATACCTACTTTATATGGTGCTACACTAAGTGGCCAAATAATACCTCTATCATCATGATTTTGTTCAACTATTGTGCCAACACACCTATCTATTCCTATACCATAAGAACCCATATGAACATAATTAATCATATTAGATTCATCAGTGTATTTTAAAGAATAATCTTGACTAAAAGAATCACCTAATTTAAATATATGGCCTACTTCAATACCATGAATTATTTCACATTTACTCTTACACTTTGGACATACACTATTCTCATCAAATAATTTTAAATCAGCATATTTATTAACTCTAAAATCTCTACCAGGAACAACATTCTTATAATGGTAATTCTTTTTATTAGCACCACAAATACCATTCATCATATATTTGACTTCATTATCAGCAATTATTTGCATAGTACTATTGATAGGCCCCACATAGCCTGCATAAGTTCCTATCCTTTCTAGGTCTTGTTCACTAGGTATTTCTATATTTCTAGTTTTTAATAATTTATATAATTTAATTAGATTTAATTCACTTTCGCCTCTTAAAAGAATCATTTTATATGATTCATCTACTTTAACAATTAAAGATTTAATTATTGAATTAGTATCACATTCTAAGAAATCACTTACTTCTTTAACTGTTTTAGCATTTGGTGTTTTAACAAGTTCCATATTTTTTAGTTTTACATTATCTATTGTACTAATATTTTTACATACAACATCTTCTCTATTTCTAGTAAAACTACAATTAGTACATTTAACTACTTCATTATCACCATATTCACTAATAACTTGAAATTCTTCACTAGATAAACCATTCATATCATCTGCACTAGCATTTACTACTATTGTATTAATACCAATCTTATCAAATATTCTACTAAAAGCTTGAAACATTTTATCATAACTAATATCAAGCCCGCCATCATTAGCATCAAAACTATATGCATCAGCCATATAAAATTCTTTTTTTCTTATAAGACCATATTCACTATGAAATTCATCTCTAAATTTATTGCTAATTTGAAATAATGAGAAATGTAAATCTTTATAACTTTGAATTTTATTTTTAGCAAGAATAGAAAATAATTCTTCATGTGTTGGACATAAAGTTAATTCTTTATCATTTCTATCTCTAAAAATAAATCTTTCATTATCAAAAATGTCTAATCTACTAGAGCATTTAAAAATATCTTCATTTACCAAAGATGGCATTAAAACTTCTTCAGCATTTATTCTTTCCATTTCTTCTCTAATAATTTTAGATATATTATTTACTACTCTAAGACCAAAAGGCATATACGAATATATGCCATTATCATTTTTATAAACCATTCCACTTTGTAAAAGTAACTTAGCCCCCAAAGTCTTTTCATCTTTTGGAATTTCACGTCTAGTTATTAAAAAACTTTTACTTAAGGCCTTCATATAAGTTACCTTCATCTACAATATATGCTTCTAATTTTCTTGTTGATTCTGTATTATCAGATTTGTTTCTCTTAGTAACTACATTTGTATCATATCTAACACAAACTCTTCTATCATTAATACTAGCACCAGTTAATGAATTTAACATTTGTGTTTTATCTTCATTATCACCTATTAAATATCCTTGTTCAATTAATGTACCTATATATACAACTAAACAATAATCTTCACATTTTAAACCAGCACCATCTAAATTGGCACTATTAACATTTTCATCAGAATAAGTAAAAGATTTATTATCCATACAAATATTGTAATATCTAATATCATATTTTAGATTAGGATTACTATATTCATTTGGAACACTAGATAAATTATCTTCAGCATATACAATTGCAGCATTTTTAACTTTTTTAATTTTATTATCTATTGTTGATCTAATTGAAGCTCTTCTCATTTCAAGAATATTTGGCGCAATCATTAAAGTTAATATTGCTATTATTGCAATTACAGCTATTAATTCAACTAATGTCATACCTTTTTTATTCATAACTAAACCTCTCTATTTTATTACGATACAAGTATATCATAAAAAACAAAATAAAGACAATAATTTTCTTGAAATAAGCATTATAATATTATATAATTATTTATAGAATAAAGAGGTGCGCGGATGAAGGTTTTTGAGTTTGACAAAATACCAATCGTTGAGATTGTTAACGAAATATTACTAGATGGTGTCAAGAAGGGTGCCAGCGATATCCACTTTGACCCAAGCAAAGAATTTATTACTATTAGAATGCGTGTAGACGGTGTTTTACACGATTATTCGACTGTTCCAATGGAATTTAAACGTAACATGATATCTCGTGTTAAGATGATAGCAAGTATGAACATCATGGAAACAAGACTTCCACAAGACGGTGCTATCAAAAGTAAAATCGGCGATAAAATGCTTGACCTTCGTGTTTCTTCTCTACCTACAAACTGTGGAGAAAAAGTCGTTCTTCGTATCTTAGATTATTCAAAGAGTTTGCAAGGTTTAGAAACTTTAGGTTTCTCTGAAGAAAACTTAAATAAAATATTTAAAATGGTTGCTGTTCCAAATGGTATCGTTCTTGTAACTGGTGCCACTGGTTCTGGTAAATCAACAACAGTTTACTCAATCTTACAAAGATTAAATACAAGAGAAGTTAATATTATCACTGTTGAAGACCCAGTCGAAATGGATATAGAAGGATTAAACCAAGTACAAGCTCAACAAGAAATTGGTTTAGACTTCGCAAACGTTTTAAGAAGTATCTTACGTCAAGACCCTGATATTATTATGATCGGTGAGATTCGTGATACTGAGACAGCACAAATCGCAGTTAGAGCTTCTATCACAGGACACAAAGTTCTTTCTACAATCCACACCAATAGTGCATTAACTACTATTGAACGTTTAATAGATATGGGAGTTGAAAGATACTTAATTGGTACTTCTCTATCTGGTATCATTTCACAAAAACTTGCTAGAAAGTTATGTCCATATTGTAAAATAGAAAGAGAAGCTTCTGACTATGAAAAGAAATTAGTTCATGATGTATTACATCAAGATATAGAAAAAGTATATGACGTTAATCCAGATGGATGTGATAAATGTACTCATGGTTATAAAAACAGGGTTGCTATTGCAGAAGTTTTATTCATTAACGATGAAGTTAGAACTGGTATTACAAACTCTGTTGATAAAGAAACAATGCGTAAGTTAGTTTATGGTCATGGTAATACACATACCTTACTTCAAGATGGTTTAGATAAAGTTGTTGAAGGTGAAACTTCATTTGATGAAATATTAAAGTTATCAGACTTAGAAAACGACTTAGCTATTACTAAAGAATTAGAAGAAAATGGAATGAATGACTTCTCTGCTGGAGAACAATTCAGAACAAAACCAAGTAATTTTGATAAAAAACCTGGTAATGAAAAACCTACTGAAGCTGCTAGTGCAACTCCAACAGTTGCAGCTGCCGCTGGTGCTGCTGCTACAGTAGCTGCTGCAGTAAGTGAAAAACCAACTGAAACTCCTACTGAAGCTAAAACTGAGGTTGTAACTAAAGCTCCTACTGAGGCTCCAACAGAAGCAAAAGTTGAAATTGTAACTGAAGCCCCTACTGAGGCTCCAACAGAAGCAAAAGTTGAAGTTATAACAGAAGCTACAACTACTCCTGTAGTAATTGAACAACCAACAGAAATGAAATTAGAAATATTAGAAACAGCTACTGAAGTTAAAACTGAAGCTGCAATTATGAATCCATTACCAGCTTTAGAAGTACCAACAGTACCTGCTCTTGAAATATTAGAAACAACAGTTAGTACTCAACCACAACAAACAGTCCAACAACCAGTTGCACAACCTGCAACTCCTGCAGCAACTACTGTACAATCTACAGCACCTGCCGCAACACCAAGTACTACAGAACATTCAATGCAACAAATAGTAATCAATCCTGGAAAAACTGATAATGCATTTACTATTCCAACAAATACTGGTGCTGAAAACCCATCTGATGCATTAGTAATGCCATCAAAAGATGATAATCCTAGTGGATTGCTATTTGAACAACCAATTGTTGAAAAAGAAAAAGTTGTATTAAGTGCAGTAATTCCTCCAAATAATACAGCAGCAGCTGTAAACTTAAATACTGGAGAAATTCCTAAAAACTTAGAAATGTTTCAATAAGAAACTTCAAAAATGAAGTTTCTTTTATTTTGTATATTTACAATCATTTGTTTGTGTGTTAATATAAATGTATAAAGGAGTGATTTTTATGGAAAAGCTAACTCAAAAACAAGCATCAATACTTAATGTAATTAAAAAGTTCATTGCAGAAAATGGCTATGCCCCTACTATACGTGAACTATGTGCATTATGTAATCTTAGTAGTACTGCTACAATGTTTGTTCATCTTAAAAAATTAACTGAAAAAGGTTATATTAAACAAACAGCTAGTAAATTTAGAACAATTGAATTAAATGTTCCAAATGAATATGCTCTTAAAGATGAAAATGTTGTTGAAGTTCCATTACTTGGAAAAGTTGCTGCTGGAAATCCTATTGAAGCTATTGAAAATCCAAATGAGTTTTTTAACTTACCAAAAGAATTAATTCCAAATAATACAGAAGTATTTAGTCTTGTAGTTAATGGAGAAAGCATGATTAATGCTGGAATACTTGATGATGATATAGTAATTGTTAAAAAACAAAAAGATGCTAATAATGGTGATATCATAGTAGCAATGACTGATGAAAATGAAGTGACTTTAAAAAGATTTTATAAAGAAAAAAATCATATAAGATTACAACCTGAAAATGATGCTTTGGAACCAATAATATTAAATAATGTTACTATTCTTGGTAAAGCAATTGGCTTATATAGGAAGATATAAAAAAAGAACTTTAAAAGTTCTTTTTTATTTTGTAAGTGTTAAATATAGCATAAATAAGAACATACTTATAAATACTATAGCTCCATTTATTTGATCTGCTTTTCTATTCTTATCCCCTATTCCAATCCACATTGATACAAGAACACCGCCAATTAATCCACCAATGTGTGCAAATATATCAACATTTGGAATAACTAAACTTAAGAATAAGTTAACTAATATAACTGGAACAATATTACTTCTTAATAAACTTTGTAATGTTGCTCTGTAATAATATGTAAAATAAGCAGTACTTCCAAATAAAGCAAATATTGCTCCGCTGGCTCCTACTCCATATGAATTAGCATCCATAAATACACAAGAGAATACACTACCCATTAAACCACCAAGTATATATACAAAAGCAAATTTTAATTTACCATAATACCTTTCTACTTGAGGTCCCATAACATATAATGCATACATATTAAATATTAAGTGATATATATTAGCATGTAAGAACATAGATGTAAGTAATCTATAATACTCACCATTTCTAACACCCATATAATTATTAGCAAGCATATAAGTTACATTACCATTTTGATCATATAACATTGTATACATAAACATCATAATATTTAATACTATTAATATGTATGTAATAACAGGTTTCTTAGGACTAAATATTCTTGCTAATTTCTTTTCATTTTTTATTGTTTTCTCATTCATATCTTCTGTTAACTTAAGAAACTCAATTGGATCCATTTTTTCATTTAATATTTGATCTTTTACTTTAGGGAAAAATACTCCAACCACCTTATTCTTCTTAAAGTCACTTATTTTATCAACTTTAATAGTTTCTATTCCTTTCATATCTATATTATTAAAACTAACACTATCTCCTGTATCTAATAAAAGATTTAATAGATTCATATTTAATGATAAAGTACTCTTCTTAATACTTTTCATTATTGTTTTAGCTTTATATATATCTGTTTTCAATTGTTCATTGTTATGAATATAGTTAGTATTAATTCTTATTAATTGAAGATCTTGTTCCATATTTTCTAACCATATTTCATTTTCAAGACCATTTATAATAACAGGTTTATAATCTTCTTCAGTGATAAAATAATGTAATATTTTTAAAATAATATCATCTTTTTTGTCTATCTTTATATTCATTATTTCTTCCTTTCAACATATAATTTTACTATTTTTTCCATATATAGTAAAGTTATAAGTTCTTATAGTATTCTAATATTTCATTAAACTCTTTTTCAGGTTCTACACTAAATTCCATAAACTCTTTTGTAATAGGATGATTAAATCCTAAATACTCTGCATGTAACATTTGACCATAATCGTTATAGCACTTTTTATTTGAATAAACTGGATCATTTACTACAGGATGACCTATGTATGCCATATGTACTCTTATTTGATGAGTTCTTCCTGTTTCAAGTATTAATTCAACTAACGTTGTATTTTTAAATCTATCAAGTACAGTAAAATTAGTAACTGCATTCTTAGCATTAATATCTGTTACTGCCATTTTCTTTCGATCAATTTTATCTCTTCCAATTGGAGCATTAATCTTACCTTTATTATTATCAATAATACCATGTACTAAAGCAATATATTTTCTTTTAATTCTTTTATTTTTAAAATCATCACTCAATATTTTATGAGCTTTATTTGTTTTAGCAATTAATAATACACCACTAGTATCTTTATCTATTCTATGAACTATACCACATCTTTCACTACCACCTTCATCTGATAGTTCATCTGTGTGGTACATTAATGCATTAACTAAAGTACCTGAATGATTTCCATTACCAGGATGAACAACCATTCCACTTCTTTTATTAACAACAATTATATCATCATCTTCATATAAGATTTCAACATCTATATTTTCTGCTTTAACAGTATTATCAACTGTTAAATCATCTATTGTAATAATATCATTTTCTTTAACTAGATATCCACCTTTAACAATTTTATTATTAACAAGTATCTTTCCACTTTTAATATTCTTAAGAATGAAGTTTCTACTTTCACCTAATTCATCTGTAAGAAAAACATCTAATCTTTTTAAATGATTATCTTGATTTACTTTTATTTCTTTCATGAATTTCCTCCTTAATAATATTAAATATTAGTAAAAATATACCTATTGTAATAAATGTATCAGCTATATTAAATATAGCCATTTCACGACCAAATAATGTAAATGAAATAAAATCTATTACATATTTTCTAAATACTCTATCAATCAAATTACCAAAAGCACCACTAATTATTAATACATATGAAATAATACTAATATTAGACTTTGATTTAACAAGTTCTTTTGTTAAATAAGCAACTAATAAAATAGTAATACCTATCAATAATAATATATTATTACTTAATATACCAAAAGCTGCTCCTGTATTTTTAATATATGTAATCTTTAAAAAATTTTTAATGATTATTATACTTTCATTTAATGATAAACTTCTAATAATTAATTCTTTAGATAGTACATCTATTAATACTAAAAGCATATTTATAATAATTATTCTTATAGCCTTCTTTTTCATATATATATTTTATCATTTTTTAATGAAAAAATCTTTTCATTTCTGAAAAGATTTAATCTAATTTAATATTTTTTGATAAAACTTCTAATATTTTTGGATCAGTAACAACTTTAACCATAAACTTTCCATCTTCTTCAACTCTTTCTAAAAATAGGAAATTGTTTGTGAAATCTTCTTCATCTGGTGTTACCTCTGCTGCAAAATAATAAGTTTTTCCCCCATACACAGCTTGTCTAACTATAAAATAGTTTTTACCATCAGCTAATTCTAAAATTTGATTAGTTAAATTTTCCATTCTTTTTTCCTCCGTTTACTATTGATGTAAAGTTCTAGCAAATGCTGCATCTAAATCAGCATTCCAATCAACTTCTCCCATTGCTTCATTTAATGCTGCTGCATCTTCTGGTGAAGCATTATCTATAAATGTATTATAGTCTACTTCATTACCAGTTGGAGGTAATGGTGTTGGTGCTTGTTGTTGTGTAAAGTCATCTTGACTTACATTTGTAAAGCCATTTTCATCTTGACTAACATCTGCATGGCCTTGTTCAACACTACCATCTTGTCCAAATGTATAAGTTGTTCCATCTGCTGTTACTTCAACTCCTGTTTCAAGATTAAATGCTGACTCTGGAGGTCTAACATTTTCCTCACCTGGATCTAGTTTAATAGGAACATATGCTTCAGGTGCTGGAGTTGGTTCAGGTGTTGGAGTTGGAGTTGGCTCTGGTGTTGGAGCCGGAGTTGGCTCTGGAGTTGGATTGATTATTTCTTCAGGTATATTTGTCCAAGGTTGAACTGGCTCTATCTCATCAATTGGTTTGAACTCAGGTGGTGTTGGCACTGGTCTTGGTGTTGGTACTGGAGTTGGAGTTGGTCTTTCTTGATCACTCTCTTCATACTCACCTTTATCACGTGCCCATTCCATTACTTTGTATCCACCATATCCTGCTCCTACTAATGCAGCAAGAGCAAGTATTCCACCACCAATCATTTTACCTATTTTTTTCCATAGAGATGGTTTTGGATCAACTACATTTTTTACAGGAACTGGTACTACTGCAGGATCATCTTTTCCTTCAGTTTTAACTTCAGTTTCAGCTTCGCCTGCTCCTTCAGTTGTACCTTCCCCTACAGGAACTACGCCTATATCTTTATCTTTATCCTTATCTTCTTCATTCTCAATTGGAGCACTTAATATAACGTTATCATCTTTATCTGGATCTTCATCTGTTTTTGATTTAGATGGATCTTCTAATCCAGGAATTTTTCCATTTCTTAATGCTTCAATTTTATCGTTAGATTTTTTAATATCCATTTCTAATTGACCTAGATATTCTAAATATCTTTTTAATTCCTCTTCATCTTTTGCAATAGTCATTAAATACATATTTCTTCTAGGTTCAGTAAGATTATTTCTCTCATATGTAAATGCTGGAGAAAGACTAGCTATTTTCATAGAATCTTCAGGAGTTAATGATTTATCATCAACAATATATTTGTTTCTTGCAATTGAATCTCTTAATAAATTAATTTGTAATAGAACATTTTTTCTTTCTAATTCTAATTTACTTAAAACAAATTCATTTTCTAAATAAATATATCTACTAATTAATTTGCCTTCATCAATTATCATGATTAATTAACTCCTTTCTTGTTTCTTACGAACATCTTTGTTTGATATCTAATCTCTCCATTATTAGTTATATCATCTAATGTTGATACGTTATAACCTTTATTCTTAAATATATTAATTAATTGATCTTTAGTTACATACTCCATTGATAAGTCTTTCCAATCAGTTGAAGTAGTACCTTTTATCTCTTGTAATTTAATTTTAACTTTACTTTCGATTTGTCTATTTCTTCCATCAGTTGTCTTTGGATTTGATTTAGACCACTTAGACCAGTCAGACCATTTTGAATCTCCTGTCTTAGTTGCATCTATATATCCTCCTGGAGCAATAGCAGTATAGTTACTTGTTGTTGTAGTTGTTTGAGTATACCACTTATATGCAGTTGCTTTAGTTGCTACATCTTTAATAGCACCAGATACTGGAGCACTTGTATAATATACTCTTTCTCCTGAAGCACTTGATGCTCCTGATGGATAATATGTTCTATCTCCACCATCAACTAATTTATACCAGTTATAGAATACTTTAGTAACTTTAACACAAGTATCACTTGTTGATCCAGCTGGACAAGTTCTTCCACTTGCTACATCTTCTTTAATTGGATCAGACCAAGCACTATATGTTAAACATTTATCTGTACTCTTAACTTGATTACCATAAATTGAATCACTTTGTGAGTTTGGATCAGCACAGCTATAGAAGTCAAATCTTTGAACTTTATATTCTGGATTATGTGCTGAAGGACAAGTTGTTGTTTGGAATACTAAGTATGGTGATGTTGAACTTGTTGCACAAGCATAATAATGTGTTGGATTTCTTTGACCAGTAACAGTTCTATATTTGTAATATGTTACTGATACACCACCTTCATATAAGTTATAATCACCAATAGCAGATGTACTAAATGCTTTTGCGCCATTTGATGCAAGAGCGTATTCTTTTTTACTAGTTGTTGTATACCACTTATATGCTTCATTTGTTTTATTATCTGAATAACTATATTTACTATTTGGAGCACTTGTATAATATTCATTTACATCTTTAGCATCTGCTTTTTCGCCATAAGTTGTGTAATATAACTTACTAGTAACATTCCATCTATATAACTCATCTTTATATCTATAGTATGTTGTAGTAGCTAATGTTTTATAATTAACATAACTAATATCATCTTTCCATATTTCTTCAACTTTACCTAATTGTTCTCCACCATTTTGAAGTACTTGTGGTAAGAACATAAAGTCTACATAAGTTGAATCAGCATAAACATTATTTAATGTTCCTTCTACACTATCTCCATATTCTGTTTCAGATTGTTTATCATTACATGAGAACCATGGAGTATATTGAATTGTACCATTTTCTAACTTACATACTCTTACATAAGTTCCAATTGAATTACAATTCTTTAATGCATCAGCTCCAATATACCCTCTTGTAATTAATTCTTGTAATGTAACTTGTACACAATCACCAATTGATGTAGGATATTCATTTCTATTATTTTCAAAATATTTTTTAGCTGCTTGCAATAAAGCACTATCATAATCAAGAACAACTTCAGGAGTTGGACCTGGATCTACTTCTCCATTATTGTTATTATTTCTCTTACTACATCCATTTATTAAGACTACAATTATAATAATCGCTATTATAATTAGTAATAATATTCCTATTTTATTAAGAATATTAGTGCCATTACTACTCTTATTATTGTAATCTCCATCGTCATATTCATATTCATCGTAATTATTTGCCATAACAAACCCTCCAATATATTATTGAATTCTATTATTATTTTATCATTTTATCTATATAAAAACAAGAAAAAAAGAAAAGAAAAAAACTAAAACAAAGACATTTGTTCATAAGGATTTTTTCCTTCTCTAAGAAGTTGTAAAACTCTCTCTTCTTCTTGTATTCTCTTTAGTTCTTCTTTCTTTTCTTCAGTTGGTCCTTCATTATAACAAAGTGGTGAGTGTTTTTTAGACATACTCATACAATATTTGAAGTACATTCCTACATCAAATAATCTTCTAACACTACCTACTATTTCAGCAGATTCGTCTCTCTTTCCAGTACCATCTTTTTCTTTTTCAGAAATATATTTTTCAATTAAATTTTTACATGAATAATATAATGTATCTAATGAACCATTTTGATTTTGACATAAATCAATATTAATATAAACACTTTCTAATTCTTCCTCAGATTTCTTATCAAAACAAAGTTCATTTGCTAAACCTTTTAAAATATCAAAATCTTTATTATAAACATGATATTCTAAGCATTTTAAAATATATTCTTTTGATAAGAATTTTCTATCTGATTTATATAAAACTGGTAAATATTTAATACGTCTATCATAATGTATTCTTTCTTTAGCACCTTTATCTTTATTTTCTAAATATGCAATGTTAATATCTGGTAAATAACCTTCTTGCATTTCAGCTTCACTTTCAAATAAAGTTTGTAGTTCTTCTTTCTCATATTGACTAGTATATCTTAATAAGTCACTAATAGTAGAAGCACCTGTTAATTTAGTATAAAGATGTGCTGTTACTAAAAATCCATCTGGAATTACTTCTTTAGTAATATTTCCATAAAAATACTTAGATTTTTTTCTCTTATTGTACTTATTAATATTAACTAATAATTTTTCATATTCATAATTAGTACATACAGTAGTAGTTTTTGTTCCATGATAAGAAGTTAAATAATATCTTTTTAATTCTTTTCCCATACGAAACATCCCCCTTAACTTTGGCCATATTATACTAAAAACAGGCAAAAAAGTCAATTTTTACTTTACTTAATCAAAAAATTATGTTAAATTATACTTGGTTTAAAAAGAGGAGGCATTAAAAATGGCAAAAAATGTATCAAAAAGAAGTAATATGAGTGCTCAAAATAGACCATTTTCAGAAAAGGCTACTAAGAAAACTCAAAAATTAAATTTACAAACTGTTGTTGTTGATGGTAAAAAAGTTAGATTATCAGCAAAAGAAATTAGAGCAAGTAAAAAAAGTAATTAATCAGTTTAACTGATTTTTTTATACTAAAAAAGCACTCTTTATAGTGCTTTTTATTTTATTATTTGTTGTTCAATTACAAGATCTATATCATAGATCTTTTTAATTTGCTTTTTAATATATTTAATTAATTTAATAATATCAGTATATGTAGCATTATTAGAATTAATAATAAAATTAGCATGTTTATAACTAACGCTTGCCCCACCAATTGTATATCCTTTAAGACCTGCATCATCAATTAATTTACCAGCTGGTGCAGCTTCAGGATTTCTAAATACACTTCCACATGATGGATGAGATAAGTCTTGAGATGCTGCTCTTTTTTCTGCTCTTTCTTTGCATACTGCTAATAACTCATCTTTATTAGCTTTAGTTATTCTAAACTTTGCAGATAAAATAATATATCTCTTTTTAGTTGTTTTAAACATAGATGTTCTATATCCAAACTCTAATTCTTCATTAGAAAGTTCAATAATCTTATCACCATCTAATACTTTAACACTAATTAATACTTCAGATATTGATGAACCATAAGCACCTGTATTTCCATAAATACTTCCACCTATAGTACCAGGAATACCACAAGCAAAATCAAGGCCACCATATCCCATACTTACAAGTTCATTTGAAAGTTTATTAATCATACATCCACTTTCAACTTCAACAATATCATCTTCAATTTTATAATCTTTAAGTTCAAGTTTTATAATAACTCCATTATAATGTTCAGGTATTATAATATTTGAACCATTACCTATAACAAAATATTTAGATTTATATTTTTTAATAATTTTTAATACACTTTTTAATTCATCAATGCTTTTAACAAATACTAATACATCACAAAAACTATTTAACCTATAAGTATTATATTTAGTTAAATCAGCATTTTCTATTGTTTTACAAATTTTATTTAATTCACTTATCATTATTTACTTAGATACTCTTCAATAGCTTCACTACCACTAATGTATTGATCTATTTTTCCTTTAAAGAATTTTATTAATGTAATATCTTTTATTTTTAATTCACTTGGATTAGTAGCTTTAGGATTTTCTTCTTCACTAATGAACTTCTTATTTTCATTTTGTCCCATATCTACTCTATAAACTTTCCATTTATCTTTTCCATTAATTAATGTATTAATATAACTATCTGTTTTATATGAATCTTGATAATTATCAAATAATACATAGTATTCTCTATCTGCTCTATTAAATACAGTTCCAATTGCTATATAATTTGTATCTATAGTAGCAGATTCTTTTTCAGGCTTTGTATATCCTTTTTCAAATAAACCTAATTTTTCCATTCCAAGAATACATAAATAACAAACTCCTAAGAATACAGCAATACCCACTACTGTCTTAACAACACCAAATGCTTGATCCTTAAAAGTTACATCTTGTTTTTTATTTCTTTCTCTTTTTTGAGCCTTATATTTTAGTTTCATATTATTTTTAGCCAATTTTCTCATCTCCAATGATTTGATTATAGCATAAATCCTTAAAATATAGCAATTATTTGTTGATTTTTTAGATTTTTTATATTATAATTTACCTTGTATTTAAGTGGCAGTGCTATATTGAGTTATAATGTGTTTCTTGAAAATAATTAGTAATCTCTGCCAAGATGAAAATTATAAATAGAAACTCCCTATAATTAGATTGGTGGCCGAGAGTACAAAAATATTTTGTAAAGGAGGAACAAATACATGTCAAGATATACAGGTTCTGTTTTCAAAAAATCTAGAAGATATAATTTTTCTGTTCTTGAAACTGGAAAAGAATTAAGAAAGAAACCTACTGCTCCTGGAATTCATGGAACTAGTAGAAAGAAATTATCTGAATACGGAGTTCAATTACAAGAAAAACAAAAAGTTAGATTTTTATATGGACTTAGTGAAAAACAATTCAGAAAAACATTTGAAGCTGCTGGTAAAATGCAAGGAATCCATGGTCTTAACTTATTAATTTTATTAGAAAGTAGACTTGATAACTTAGTTTATCGTATGGGATTTGCTAAAACTAGAAAAGCTGCTAGACAAATTGTTAATCACGGACATATCTTAGTAGATGGTAAGAAAGTTAACATTCCATCATTTAGAGTTAAAGTTGGAAGTGTTATTTCTGTTAAAGAAGGTTCTTTAGATCATCCAGTTATCAATGAATGCGTAAATATGGATATTAATATTCCTGCTTATGTAAATGTTGATAAAGCTAAGAAAACTGGTACTTACGTAAGATATCCAGAACGTGAAGAATTAAATTCTGAAATTAATGAATCATTAATCGTTGAATACTACAACAGATAATAAAAATAAAAGCTTACATTTAGTAAGCTTTTTATTTGTCATAATCATCTAAAAATGAATGTTCTTCATTATCTTTATGATAACCTAATATAGTATTCAAGTTAACATCAAATGTAGACTTAAAAATATTATAATCTACTGCTGGGTTAACTTTTTTTAATTCTTTAATTAACTCTTTTATTTCTTTTCTCTTAGAGTTATTTTCATATTCACTTCTTTCAGTAAACTTACATGCACAATTTAAGAAAGTTAATTTATTCCCATTAACCCATCTTAATATATCATGTTCTCTAATAAAATACATTGGTCTTATAAGACTCATACCCTCAAAATTATCACTATGTAATTTAGGCATCATAGTTTTATATTCACTAGCATATAATAAACTAAGTAATATTGTTTCTATAACATCATCAAAATGATGACCAAGAGCTATTTTATTGCATCCAAGTTTTTGTGCTTCAGCATATAAATTACCTCTTCTCATTCTAGCGCATAAATAACATGGACTTTTTATTTCTTTAGATACTATATCAAATATATTACTCTCAAATATATTTAAATCTATATTCATTAATTTAGCATTAGATTTAATAAGTTCTAGATTCTTTTCATTATATCCAGGATTCATGCATAGAAAAACTATATCAAAATTAACTTTACCATGTCTTTTAAATTCTTGCATACATTTTGCTAGTAAAAAACTATCTTTTCCACCACTAATGCATACAGCTATTTTGTCTCCCTCTTCGATTAAGTTAAACTCTTTAACTCCTTTAACAAATCTAGCCCATATTTCTTTTCTATATGTTTTTATAATACTATGTTCTATTACTTCATTATTCATCTTTTATACCATTTTGTCTTTTGTAGGCAATAAGAGTGTTCTTTAATAACATTGCTACTGTCATTGGTCCTACTCCACCAGGAACTGGTGTTTTATAAGAACATACATCATCTACATCAGGATTAACATCTCCATATATATGACCATCTTCTCTAGTAATACCAACATCTATAATAACAGCATCCTTCTTTATCATAGTCTTATCAATTAAATATTTATGCCCTGTACATACTATTAAAATATCAGCAACTTTAGTATAATCACTTAAATTCTTTGTTTTAGTGTGACATATAGTACAAGTTGCATTTCTATTTAAACATTCAATCATTGTTGGTTTACCAACTAAATTACTTCTTCCAATAATACATACATTTTTACCTTCGAGATTAATTTTATAATAATCAAATATAGCCATTATTCCTTTGGTAGTACATGGTATAAATGTAGGATTACCAGCAAATAATTTACTTTGAGCAACATGTCCCAAACCATCTACATCTTTCTCAGGACTAATTGTATTTAATATTCTTTCTTCATTAAACTTCTCTGGTATTGGAAGTTGTAACATTATTCCATTGATAGTATCATCTTTATTTAAACTTTTAATCTTTTTAATTATTTTTTCTTCGCTAACATCTTCTTCATAAGAAATATGTAGAAAACTAATTCCTACATATTCACATGCTTTCTTTTTATTATTAACATATATATCACTAGCACTATTATGTCCAATTTGTATAACTGCTAAAATTGGAGTTTTTTTATAAGAAGATGCTCCAGCTAAAACCTCATCTTTAATTACAGCACTAAGGTTTTTACCATCAAGTATCTTCATTTATTCACCTTCATTTCCAGTTGCATAAACATATGTTTTAACAAATCTAACAGTTTCAATATTTTGATTTATTAATGGTTTATCATTTGAATCAGTAGCTGTTTCTGCAACTTTATCAACAACATCCATTCCATGAATTACTCTACCAAAAGCAGCATATTTTCCATCTAAATGTTTACTATCTTTATGAACAATAAAGAATTGACTAGTAGCACCATTTAATGTTTCATCAGTTTCAACTACAGCTCCAGGTCTAGCCATTGATAAAACTCCTCTTTCATGTGATAAATCATTTGTTACACCATTTTCAGAGAATTCTCCTTTAATAGTAACAGCACTTCCACCAGTACCAGTACCAGTTGGATCTCCTGTTTGAATCATAAAATCTTTAATAACTCTATGAAAAATCATATGATCGTAAAATTTCTCATTAACTAATTTTTTAAAGTTTTCTACTGTTATTGGAGCAATTTCAGGATATAATTCTGCTATCATAATTCCATAACTTGGTACATCTATTTTAACTAAATTAGTTGTTTCATTTGTTTCAACATATGTGTTACCTTCTATTTCATAAACAACTGTTCCATTTCCTAAATCATCAATAGCATAGTTCATTACATTCTTTTTCTTGCATCCAAATAATAGTAATACTAAACTACATAATACTAATCCTTTTATAATTTTATTCATAATGACACTCCCTTTCATAACTAGATTATACTACAAAACTATAATTTTTTAAAGATTGACTTAATTATATTGGTTTGTTATAATATGCAAGAATTAAAGGGGGGGTGCATTATGAAAAAAGAATTTTTAACAAAAAGAACATTAGCAAATTATAAATACTTTGATAGACATAATAGTGAAAGTACCCTTTTTAGAAATGATGAAAGAATTATTAAATTACTTAAAAAAGAATTCTTATCAAGAGAACAAACTATTTGTAGATTAGATACAATACATAATAGTGATGCTGTTTTACCTGAAACTGTTATATATGACAGTAAAGGATTTCTTGGTTATTCAATGATTAATTATAAAGAATATAAAGAATTAGAAGATTTTATTATAGGCAAACTTCCATTTAATGAAAGAAAACGTATTTGTCTTGAAATATGCAAAATAATTGATGATTTAGAAAGACAAGAATTTGCATATTATGATATTCATCCATATAACATTTTATATAATAATGGTGATATTAAACTTATTGATATGGATTCTGGTATTTTTAAGCCAGATAGAATATGTGATAAAGATTATGAAACATATAATGCTTATTTGAGATTTGCTGATTATTTGCTTACTAGGTTATCACTAGCTTTATTATTTGAAGACCATCTTGATCAAACTATTGATAATATTTCTTCTAAAAGAAAAGAACTATTTAATTATAGTCCTAAAAAATTGGTAACTTTATATAAATATGTGCTTAATAAACCATATTCATTCTTAGATGTTGGTGAATATATAGAAGACATAGATGAAGATTATATTGAAAGTGCAAAATTAATATTAAAAAAATAACTATTTATTAGTTATTTTTTTCATTTATTTCTTTATATGTTGATTCATATAAATCACCATTATCATTTTCTTCTTTTGCTTCATATATTATATCTGGTAAATCATCTTTAGAAGAAAGACCAAAATAATCTAAAAACTCATTTGTTGTTTTATATAAATTTGGTTTTCCTATACTATCTTGTTTACCACAAGTTTTTATAAGCCCAAATGCAAGTAATTTTCTAACTATTTGAGAAGAATTAACTCCTCTTATTTCATCTATTTGAAGTCTTGTTATTGGTTCATTATATGCTATTACTGCTAATACTTCTAAAGCTGCATTTGATAAATTAGTTGTTCTTTCATTAGTAACTAATTTTTCATAATATTCTTTATGTTCTTCTTTAGTAGTTAACTTAAATGCATTACCTAAATAAGATATTCTAAGACCCCTATCCTCTTTATCATAATCTTTTTTAAGTTCCATTAATAAATCTTTAACTTCTTTTTCACTAATATTTAAAATATCTTTAATTTTGTCTATTGTAGTACCTTCATCACCAACAATAAATAAGATTCCCTCTAATATTGCTTTCTTGTTCACATTAATCAACTCTTTCTAAATATATATCAGAAAAATTATTTTCTTGTTTTAGAATTATTTCTTTATTTTTAGTCATTTCAAGTATAGATAGAAATGTTACTACTACATATGGTTTACTAAAATCATCAAATAATTCTACAAAATTCAATTTCTTCTTTGTTTTTAATACTTCTCTTATTTTAACAACTCTTTCTTTAACTGACAACTCTTTTTTAGTTATTCTTGTATTTAAAGGTTTAGAATATTTTTGACGATCCAATAGTTTTTGAAATGCATCTAATAAATCATACATATCAACACTACCATCATTTTCCATTTTCTGATCTGTATAGTTTTTAATAGCTTCTGGTGTTTTAGTATAATATGAAGATCTATTATTTTCTAGATTTCTAAATATACTAGTACTCTCTTTATATTTTTGATATTCAATTAATCTTTTCTTTAATGCTTCTTCACTATCAATATATTCACTATTTTCATCAGTTTCTTCTTCTTGATTAGGTAATAATTTTTTACTTTTAATTTCTATTAATTCAGAAGCCATTACCAAATATTCACTTGCTATATCAAGATTTATTTCTTTCATACTTTCTAAATATTTTAAATATTCTTCAGTTATTTTAGAAATTTCTATATCAAAAATCTCCATCTTAGATTTTTTTATAAGATGGAGTAATAAATCAAGTGGTCCCGAAAAATCCCCTATTAATAAGTTATCCATTATTCACATATCCATTTCTTTGCTGTTTCTTTTTCTTTAATAATGGTTGGTGTTGTTCCTTTTGAATAAAATGGAATATAACCTTCATTTACATTATTTAAATCAATTTTATAATTTAATACATTATTTTCAAATGTTGCTGCTACTTCATATCTAGTAACATCTGTATGTTCTTTCTTAATTACATTTACTGCATTAGTAGTAGCTTTATTATTATTAATTGCTTCTACTTTTTTACTTACTTCATATCCTGTTAATTCATTATTAGTAAAATTATAAATTGTCTTATATTCTAACAAGTAATTTTCATTTGAATCACTAAATGTACATGTTAATTTAGAAGTAGCATTTCTTTCAGAATCAGTATATTCAACTACTTTAGCATAATATGCATATGAATATATAGTATCATCTACTGTTATTAAGAAAGGTCTAGCTTCATTATTAACGACTGCATCTGCTTCAAATTGTTGTTTTGTTAATAATTCTTTATTTGAATTATATATTTCAACAAATAAATTTAATCCTTTAACATCATTATAATTTTTATTAGATGAATAATTAATTAATAAAGTATTGTTTCCACTCTTTTTAAAGTTATAGAATCTAATTTCTTTAATTCTATAATCAGAATTTCCATCATTTATTTTAATAAATCCATCTACTAAATTATTGTTTTCTGGAACATCTGTTGAAATAGGATTTGTTTTAATAATATTTTCATTAACAAAAGCCATTACAGCATCAATATTTACTACAAATAAAACTAATGCTAAAGCAAGTATTACTAAAATAATATTGCTACTAGATCTTTTCTTTGTAGTATTAACTACAGTTACTTCTTGATTATTAACTGGAGCTACAGATTGTGCTGGCAAAGGTGGTAATTCTGAATTACCTACTGTTGTTTGTCCAGGTAATGGTGGTAATTCACCAAAATTATTAGCTGGCTCTGTTTTTTGTTCTGGAATAGGAACTGGTGCTACCATTTCACTACTTTGTGCTGGTTGAGGTTGCTCAACTGGAGCTTGTACTTCTACTGCAGGAGCTGGTGTTTCAACTACAGGTACAGACTCCATAACAGGTATATCTGCTTGTGGTTGAACAACTGGTGCTTCCATTACAGGAATTGGAGCTGGTTCTGGTGATGCTACTGCTGATGGGTCTTCAATTACTAATGTTGGTTCTGGCATTAGTGCAGGTGCTGGTTGTACAAATGGTGTATCTGGTACACTTTGTACTGGTGCTTGATTTGGCACTTGAACACCTGGCACTTCAGGAGTACCAGTATTTTGAGGATTTAAATCATCAATATTCATATCATCACCCTATTTCTATTCCTAATAATAATTATATCAAAAAAATATAAATTGTAAAAGAAAAAAGTAGTATTTAAACTACTTTATTCAGTTCTTAATGCTATAACTGGATCTTGTTTAGATGCTTTCTTAGCTGGAATTAATCCACCTATTATAGTTAAAACAATACTTAATACAACTAATAATGTTGCTCCAGTTATTGGAAGAATTGCATTAATATCATAATTATCTGTTAATGTATGTATTGTATAATTAATAATTGGTATACATATTAATGATATTAAAATTCCAAATAAACCAGATAATAATCCAATAATAAATGTTTCTGCATTAAATATTGAAGAAATATTCTTTTTAGATGCTCCTATTGCTCTTAAAATACCAATTTCTTTAGTTCTTTCAAGTACACTAATATATGTAATAATACCAATCATAATACTTGAAACAACAAGTGAAATAGATACAAATGCCATAAGTGCATAACTAATACTATTAACTATCTTTTTAACAGATGACATTAATATTCCTGCTGTATCTGTATAATTAATAATTTTATCTTCTTCACCTAATTTTTCCATTGCATCATTATAATCATCAATAAATTGTAATACTCTTTCTTTAGCATCAAAATCTTTAAAATATAATGATATCATAGTAGGTTCATCTTTATCTTGATAACCTAATTTTAATAAATTTGTTTGTGCATTTGATGTATTATCAGATCCCATCATAGCACTCATTAATCTCTTTAATTCTTCTTCACTTAAATCAAATTTAAATGCTGCTGCTATTTTATTAGCATCTACATTAAATCCAGATGCTACACTACCCATTAATTTAGCAGTTAATTCTCCTACTTTAGTAAGAATATTCTTTTGCATAACAGCTTCAGTCATTTTACCAGCCATCATTTCTGAACTAGCTTCAACTTCAGCTTGTGCCATAAATCCATCTACAGTAGTACTAACTCCTTGTGACATAACAGGTGCTCCCATATTGTTAGGATCTTGTGTAAATGATTGATCCATTTGATTATATACAGCAATATAGCCATTCATTAAACCACCAAGTAATGATTTAAACATATCATTATAAACACTAGATGGTATTACATATTTGTCTTCTAGGCTTTTAATACTCTTTTTAGTAGCATCACTTTCTAAGAAGTCTTTTACAAAACCATCAACATCACTAGTATAAATAACTGGAATACTTGTACTTGGATTCATAGGATTTGGAAAACTTTGTTTAGGATTTTCAATATAACTATTAAACATATTAGTTGCTAAATCTTTTATTGTATTTGTTAAATCTGTTTTAGCAGGATTAATATCAGTTGTTATATTAGATGATATTTCTCCCATATAACCTTCTGTTAATTTTTTAATATCATCTTCACTAATTTTCATTCCAAATGCACTAGCAAGCATTTCTTCATCAACAGATATTAAATCTTCAAAATCTAAATCTGTTTTTTTCTTTTCTTCATCAAAATTTGTATTTGAAAATACATCTATATCTTTATTTTTTAATTGTTTCTTAACAAGTTCACTATTACTTGCTTTATCTATAATATGATCAATTAAATCTTTAGTGTAAGCAATTCCTGGTTGAAGTGTCATTGAATTAACTCCATCTTTAGCAATTACTATACCTGATATCTTAAGAGTTTCAGAACTATTATAAACTCTTCTTACATATTCTTCATCTTCACTCATATCTTCATAAATTTTATATTTACTATTATATTTATATAATTTACTTGGATCAATTAATTTAAACTCTGTAGCCATAATTTGATCATATGTAAGTTCCATAGGCGTATTATTTAATTCAACTTCTTCACCAGACATAACTTTTGTAATTACATCATATAATTCATCCATATCTCTATATCCTAAAAAATATAATATAAAGTCTGGAATCATATGTTGTTGAGATAATACTATAACCATCTCATTATATTTTTCTGGCCATTTACCTGCGACTAAATCATATTGTTCATTTATAGTTTCTTGATCATCAGTCATTTGATAGAAAATACTAGAATAAGAAGTAAATAAACTAGCCATTCCACCCATTCCACTATACATAGAAGAAACCATAGAATTTGGATTTACTTTAATATAATCTTTCTTAAAATCTTTTGTATATATTAATGGATCTATACTATAAATATACTTTATAGAAGTAAGATCATTTTTAATTTTATCACTATGTTTTTCTAAATGAGATTTAAAACTTCTTAAATCATTTTTACTTACACTTGAAAACATTTCACTAACAAATTGTTTTTCAATTAACTTATTTGATTTTGTTTTTTTAATATTTTCATCTTCACTTACCATACTCATTAATAATGATGTCATATCAGCAGTTTCACTAGCTATAGTAAGTGGATAAGATGACATTGTATCTTCTTGTATTTTATCTATATAAGCTTGAAATCCTGTTGATAAAGATAATATTAATGCTATACCTATAATTCCAATTGAACCAGCAAGTGATGTTAAAATAGTTCTTCCTTTTTTAGTCATTAAATTATTAAATGAAAGACCTAATGCAGTAAAATATGACATAGATGTTTTTTTAGTTTTAGTATATATATCTGTTTCTTTTTTATTACCTATTTTGTATGGATTACTATCACTAATAATCTTTCCATCTTTTAATTTAATAATTCTATTTGAATACTCATTTGCTATATCAGGATTATGTGTAACCATAACAACTAATTTATCTTTAGCAATATTTTTTAATATATTCATTATTTGAATACTTGTTTCACTATCTAAAGCACCAGTTGGTTCATCTGCAAGAACTATATCAGGATTATTAACAAGTGCTCTTGCAATAGCAACTCTTTGCATTTGTCCACCTGATAATTGATTTGGTTTTTTATACATATGATCTTCTAAACCAACATCTATTAATGCTTTCTTAGCAAGTTCTACACCTTCTTTTTTAGATAAACCAGATATAGTAAGAGCAAGTAATACATTACTTAAAACTGTTTGATGAGATATTAAATTATAACTTTGAAAAACAAAACCTATTCTATGATTTCTATAACTATCCCAATCACTATCTTTATACTTTTTAGTAGATTTATTATCAATTATTAAATCTCCACTAGTATATTTATCAAGTCCACCAATAATATTTAAAAGTGTAGTTTTACCACTTCCAGAAGGTCCCAAAATAGATGCAAATTCATTTTTTCTAAATGATACGCTTACATCATCTAATGCAACTTGTCTTAAATCGCCAACTTCATAAACTTTAGTAACATTTTTGATTTCTAGCATCTATTTTTTCACCTCCTTTAAAACTACGTTTATTTTACCATATATGCAAGGTTTTTCCAATAAAAAAAATGAGTTTTTTTAACTCATTTTTTAATCATCTTCTATTCCATTTTTACTTTTAAAATTATCACTTAAATATGGAATACAATCATCACCATATATTCTATATAAACACTTTTCTACAGTATATAAATAATCGTTTTTTGAATCATCAGAAAAACTTTGATTAGCTCTATCACTAACTAGTATTTCTAGACATTCATGTAAAAAACTATCATCCTCACTACGCACTATTGGATATGTAAGTAATGTCTCACAATATTTTTTAATTGTAGGAATCCCAACACCATATGTTTCAGATAATTCTTTTATTACTTCTTCATCAACCATATTAGTACTTTTCAACCTCACTCATAAAAGATTCATCTTTTAAAAGTTCAGATCCAATATAAGCTTTTGCTCTAGAACTTTGTCTTAATGCTGCTCTCATAAAATCTTCATCATTTCTTAAATCTTCAGAAGCAAATTTAACATTTTCCCAATTATATTCTTTAACTAGCTTAATCATAAAATCATAATCATCTAATATTTGTTCACCTTCAAAACCAGTTAATAAATTATTATTTTCGTATAAAACTGCCATACATACATCTTTATCATTTCTAAGTCTTAAACTTGCATATTGAATATTATCTGCTTCATCTCTTAAAGCTTTAATAACAAATTCTTCATCATCTTTTAATTCTTTAGTAGCAGCCTCTATATAAATTCTTTTATCCCTTTCTAAAAGTGACCACCAAAAATCCCTATCACCTCTTACATCTTCATTTTCATAGCGAAGAGATCTTCCTTCAGATTCAATAGCCTTATCGTATAATTCTCTTTCCTCTTCTTCAGTAAAATTATCCCTAACATATCCCATAACACATACCTCCAAAAACTAATTTAATTATAGCAAATAAAAAAGAAGATATAAATATCTATTTATTATCTTCCCATTTCATTGGTTCATATACTACTCCAAAGAACCAAATATTTTTATATCTAGAATCCTTAATAATATATATGAAAGGTTTATCATAATTAATATTAATTACTTCTGAATTATCTATAGCAGCTGAAAATTCTTTTGTTGTAATTGCAGTTACTGCTGCTGCTTTAGTTCCTTTTTCGCTAACTTTAATATGTGTTTTATGTATTGCTTGATCTACATACATTCCTACAGTTTCACTAATATTACTAAAATTGGCAGTATTATCAAAAGCACTTTTCATTCCAAGACTAATTAAATCATTTTTAAAATTCTTATAATTAAAATCATATGTATATTTAGGTAATCCATAATTAACAGTTAAACTTTTACCATCTGCATATCTTACACTACTTAATAATTTATCAAACTCTTTGCTATCAAAATTATTAATATATTCATTTATATCACCATTAGGTAATATAGCTATATATTCTAAATCAGATTCTTCATCATAAGATTTATAATCTTTAATAATACCTTGTGCTTTATCACTTTTAATATATGTAACATTATTAGATTCATGCATCATAGCACTATCCATTTTAGTTCCATCTATTAAAGTAAAATCTTGTTTACGAGTATTTTCTTTATCAAATTCTTTCTTCCATTCTAAATCAATAGCAATAGTATTAACAATAACTAATATGTTACTGTTATCAAGTCTATCTAATGTTTTTGGAATCATTTTAAAGGTCTTTTTATTAACCCAATTATTAATAGTTTTAGGACCATTAAAATTATCATAAATAAGTTCAGCACCATATCTGCTTTCTAATATATCTTTATATTCTTTATTAATATCTTTTTTATAAATATTGTTAATAAAAAGTGCATTAGCTATACCAATTCTATCTTTAATATTATTAACACTTAATAGTTGATAATTGCCAAGTAAATTATCTATTTCTTCTCTTGTTACTCCATATGCGCCTTCATTTAACATAGATAACGCAAATCCCATAGATAAAGGGCTTACTAAATAATTTTCATTATAACCTGAATTAACTTTTTTAATTATTTTATAATCAAACTCATTATCTCCTGCGGTACCATTTTGTCCTGCTATTACATGTACTATAGATTGCTTTTCACCCCAAAAATGTAAAAATAATATAATAGCAATAATAGTTATAATTACAGAAGATAAAATAATAATTAATCTTTTTTTACTCATAATATTCACCTACAATTTCTTTATTACTTCTATATCTTTGTTAATAAGATCTTTAAACTTATCAAAATCTTTTTCATTTCCTATTATACTACCATAATGAATAGGAATAACTTTTTTTGGTTTAATATCGTTTGTAAAATCAGCTGCTTCTTCATAATCCATTGTAAATTTACCACCTATTGGTACAAATAAAATATCACATTTAATATTTTTAAGTTCAGGAATATAATCTGTATCACCACATACATATATGTTATATCCTTTTAAATCAACTTTATAGCCTAACCAATTATTATCATATGGATGATATGGTTTGTTTAAATTATATGCTCTATTTGCTTCTACAAGCATTCCTAAAATATGAGTTTTATCATTAGGGCTTAATAATATAGCAATATCATCAAAATCACTACCCATACTCTTAGGCATAACATAAATCGTATCACTCTTAGAAACTTTTAAATAATCTTCTTTAGAATAATGATCATAGTGTTCATGAGTGAAAAATATAATATCAGCATCATGAACTTCACTTTCTATTTTAAATGGATCAAAATAAATAACTTTACCATCATTCTCAATTCTAATACTGCTTTGAGTATTAACAGTTATTTCATTCATATAAAACCTCATTTTCTATCTATATAATATCACAATAGAAATAAAAAAAGAAATATTAATATATTTCTTTATACATAGATACTTCTTCTTTAATACTATCAAGAGTCAAGTCCTTAAATTTACTCTCTTTATATTTAATTTTAATATAATTTTCTACAGGTGATATTTCTTCTACATCTGCATCTTTTTTATATTCTTCTACTATATCTCCATAAATATATGATGCTGTAACACCATAATCATATTTAACATATTGTTCATAACCTGTTATCTTATTATTTTTATCATAATAATAAACATGATAAGTACTATTATCTAAATATACTTTTCTAGTATCATCAGATTTAAGATTTAATACATTTGCAATTTGAATTGTTTGATTAGTTTCATTTGTTTGATTATCATCATTATCACAAGCATATAGATTTAAAGATAATATTATTAATAATAAAATTTTAATAATCCTATTTTTCATATTAACCTACTTTATAAAACTAATTCTTTTAAGAAATGGTAGTTCTCTAGCTTGATTACTAACTACATAAATAATACCAACTAATGAATATACTATTAATAATAATTCAAAAAAGTAAGCAATAAATGATAATGCTGGCATAAATGATGCTGTAATAGAATCAATCATATAAAGAATAGCTTCATATATGAATAAATTCAATCCTTGTTTAGCATTAAATACTACATATTTATTTTTCTTTTCCATAAAGAATGGTATTAAAGAAAGTATAGACATATAAGCTAAAATACTCATTACTTTTCCAGATTTTATTTCTTCTTGGGTAAATTCTTTAGTATGATCTTCAAAATCTATTTTATAGTCTTGATTATTTTGATTACCATTATTGTTATTATCTTCTTCTCTCATAAACTCACCTGTTTTCTTCCTATAAATATATTATATAAATTATGATTATTTTAAGCAACTATATACTTTAGTAAAAATAATACTGCAAAAATAAATATTATTGGTGAAACATCTTTAGTTTTTTTACTAATTAATGATACTAAGGCATATGTAATAAATCCAAATTCAATACCATTAGTAATAGAATATGCAAATGGCATAACTACTATTGTAAAGAATGATGGAACTGCTACATTTAAATCTTTCCAATCAATTTCACTAACACTTTCAATCATAGACATACCAATTAATATTAATACTGGTGCTATTGCAGCCATTGGTACACAAGCTATAATTGGTGAAAAGAATAATGATAGTCCAAATAAACAAGCAACTGTTAATGATGTAAGACCAGTTCTACCACCAGCCTCTATTCCTACACTACTTTCTAAATAAGTTGTTGTGTTAGCAGTACCAAATATTGAACCAATAATAGTACCGCAAGAATCTGCTATCATAGCTCTTTCTAATTTCTTTGGTAAATTACCATTTTTATCTATTTTAAACAATCCTGCTTTTTTACCAGTACCAATAAATACACCTACTGAATCAAATAAATCAGAAATACACATTGTAAATATTGTCATTAAAGCAACCATTAATCCAGTTTTAACACTAAATAAACCTACAAAATCTATTTTCATAAATGTTGGTGCTATTGAAGGTAAAAAAGTATAATTTGAAAAATCAGGAAGTGAAGTTACTCCAAGAGGTATACCAATAATTGTTGTAATAAGTATTCCTTTTAAATATGCTCCTTTACTCTTTCTAAGCAATAAAATAATTGTAATAATAAGTCCAATTATTGCAAGTAAAACACTATGTTCTTTAACATTAGCAATCTGTGGAATTACATTTTGTGCAAAACCTCCAACTACACTATCTGCTCCAAAAGTAATAATCCCTGCATTAATTAAACCAACATATGTAATAAATAAACCAATACCTACTGTAATAGCATTTTGCATAAACATAGGTATTGCGGTTACTATTTTCTTTCTTAAACTTGTGATAGTTACTAAAAAGTTTAATATACCACTTATATATACAATAGCTAAAGATTGTCCCCAAGTAAATCCCATACTTCCACATAATGTATAAGTAAATAGACTTCCAAGCCCAATTCCTGTACTAAGGGCATATGGAACATTAGCATAAAACGCCATAACTAAAGTTGCTATTATACTAGCAATAATAGTAGCAGCATAAACTGCATTATAATCCATTCCTGTTTGAGATAAAACTGTTGGATTTAAAAATATAATATAAGACATAGACATAAATGTAGTAATACCTGCAAGTATCTCTGTTCTTATATTTGTTTTATTTTCTTCTAATTTAAATCTTCTCTCAAATATATTTTTCACACTATCACAACCTATCATAATCATTATATCAAAAAAATAAAAAGGTGAAAATCATTTTCACCTTTTTATTAATCTTGTCTTGTATCCAATACTTCCAAAACATCTAAAATATTATTATAATCAACTTCATCTTCTTTTCCATATAAAGTAATTTCATAATAATAGTCATCATATGCATGTATATAAGCAAGTATTCCTAGATTTCCTTCATTTCTTAAATCAAACATTACATATTCTTCATCATTATGTTTTAAAACTTGCATATTATCTATCTTATTTCCTTGTGATTTAAGTCTTGCTTCTAAATTTTTAAAGTCATCAAAAGCGTCATCAAAATTTTTAGAATCTAATAATAGAATATATGCTCCCCAATTGTTTTGATAATTAAATAAATGTAAAGTATCATCATTAGAGTTACTATCAAAATCTATATTATAACCACTTTTTCTTATATATCTTTTTCCTTTATATTCAAAGGTTGTTTCTGTTGGTTCTACATAATTAATTGGTAAATCATTAGTATATTTTTTTGGTTTAGGTTCTTCAGGTTTCTTTTTATTTAATAATAATCCAAAACCTAATAGTGCTAAAGAAGCAACTAACAAAACACTTACTATTATAATAATTATCTTCCTCATATTGCCTCCCATTAACATAGTAAATTATGTACTAAAATCATATTTTCACCAACATAGTAATTATGATTATCTTCTACTGTTAAATTATATACTTTATTAGGATTTAGTTTATGTGTTAATTCATCTACTTTATGGAATGTTCCATCTGCAAATCTTACCATATCTCCATCTTCTAAGTATCTAACAGCTTTCCATTCTTCTTTGCCATCTTTGCTCTTAATATAGAAATGATGTCCTTCTGTAACATTAATTACATCTCCATTTATTTTTAAAGTATATATTTCTTCAACAACATTAGTACGAACTGAAGTACCTAATACTCTCTTATATTCATTTTGTTTCGTTTCTTCATTAAATGTAAGAACATATTCACCTATTTCAATTTTATCTATATCTTTATATCCATTCTTTGTATAGACTTTTGTTCCTGCAAAGAAACAGTTAGATGGGCCACTACATCCACCATGACATTGACACCATGTTCCACAACAACATGTACCATAATCACAGCAGTTTCCACCGCCTCCGCCGCTGCTTCCGCCGCCGCCGCTTCCGCCGCCACTACTATCCTTCTCCCAGTTAACATATAAAGTTACTGTACAATCTCCGTATCTTGCATCACAGAATTTATTTGCTGTTGTATCTGTTCCAGCATTTGCATATTCCGTAGCATGATTATAGCAGTTTCCATTTCCACTTGTTCCTGTACACCATTCACTACTACCCTTACCATGATATCCAGATTTTTTAATATTGATATATCCTGAATTGTTATAGTTAGGTAAATCAATAGTGGAACCATAATTCCATGAACGATAGTTTTGATTAGAAGAATAGAATCTAACTAAATTTTCACCAGAATTCATATGAACATCTGTAGAAGTTGTACTTCCCCAACTACCACCATTTTTATGGAATTGTATATTAATGTGATTAATTGAACAATCGCTACTTGTACTACCTGCATTAACCGTATGTGCATCATGATGATATCCAGTATCACAAGATGTTGTACATTGTGCATCTGCTGAATTAACTCTCATATTTGCTGGGCAACTAATCTTACATGCTGATTTTGCACTTGATCCTTCTCCATCAGTATCATATCCAGTTGGACATTGTGTACATGATGCATTTGCACTTCCTGTACTATACCAACCTTTTGGACAATTAGTACATACACCATCTTTTAAATATTTACCTGCTCCACAAGCTGTCCATTTAGCATATAAGTCAAATGTTCCATTCTTTGTAGTTGTTAATGTTGATACTGATGCTTGATTAGCATATGCAACACTTCCAGTTGAACTTGTAGCCCATCCATCAAATTGATGACCTGTTTTTGTAAATGCAACTGCACTTAATGTTGATGATGTTCCATATGTATGAGTTGAATTAGTCATACTTCCACCAGAATTTCCATTTCCATTATAATGAACATAATATGTATTGCCTACACATACTGTACTTGTACTTCCAGCATTAACCGTATGTTCCTCGTGATTATATCCAGCATCACAATTTGCACATTGAGCATCTGCTGTCTTAACTAATTTATCAGCTTGACAAGTTATTCTACATGCTGTTTTAACACTTGAACCCTCACCTGCTGTTGTATATCCTGTTGGACAATTTGTACATGATGCATTTGCGCTTCCTGTACTATAAGTATTTTTTGGACAATTTACGCATCTATTATTATATAAATATTTTCCAGCACCACATGGTGTCCATGAAGCTGTTGCTGTAATATTATTCTTTATATCTTCTTTTACTCCAGCAACTATTTTACTGTTTTCATCTATTATAGTTAAATCTATATATTTATAACCATTAAATCTATTACCTGTTTTAGTTGGTACAGTTAATCCAGCTGCTTTTTTTAAGCATAATGAATCATCAAACCATCCATAACCATATTTATAATATAGTGATTTAGTCATACCACCTGAACCACCTGCATTAGCAAATGATACTTGGTAGCATTTATTATTAGTACCAAAATCTATAAAGCAACTAATATCACTATGGACATTACTTATTGTTACAGTCTTTCCACTTTGACTAAATGTTGCTCCTTTTGATTCAACTGTTGTTTTACAATTGCTAACATCTACTCCTTGATTAGAATCATATGTAAGATTGAATACACAACTTCCACCTTCTTGTACATGTTCGCATCCACCTACTACTGTTCCAAGAGATTGATCTGATGAACCTATTTTTACTACATATCCATCTGAGAAAACCCATGGATTTGTTTTAGTACCAGCACCTTTAATTTTTACTTCTGCTCTAACAAACTCAGTAACTCTTACGCCTGATGTTGCTGATGCTGAAGATGGCACTACTTTAACATTAAGAACTCTATAATCTGATGATGGGTTTGCAATCCAATATTCTATTCCTGGTGCTAACCAAGATGTTGCTCCATTAGCAGTAATAATATATTCTCTTTCATTTAAAAAACCACCTGTTTTAAAACCTGTATGAACAGTTGCTTTATTTGAAGAATTAATCCAATATGGTAAATCTCCAGTTAATTTAATATATCTTGAATAATCAGGATAATCATAGATAAATTTATTTGCTATATCAACACCTTTTTCATATGTAGCACTTGCAAATACTACGCTCGGTATTAATAATAAACCAATTATTAAATAGAATATTTTTTTCATATCATCACACCTTATTCTAAAATCATTTTATCAAACTAAATAAAAAAAATAAAGTTTAAACTTTATTTTAATATTCTAAATGTATATATGACCCCAACCATTTTTCGAATTCATTAGCATCTTGATACTTAGGTAAATCCTCATCACTTTCAGCATCTAAATATGCTATTATTTTACCATTTTTTATTATTACAATTGATGGTGCATATTTAACAGTATCATATATAAATGTTTTTTTCATTTCAGCTACAGGTAATCCATAAAAACTTAAATTATATTTATCCATAACTTCTTTAAATATATCATCACAAGGTATTTTGAAATTACAATAACTATTATATGTAAATACTACATAAGATTTTGCATTAATTTTTTTAAATTCATCTGCGTTAATTTTTATAATTTCACTTTTTCCATAAAACTCTTTATCTAAATATATTTTAGAATCATCTTCTTTTTGCTTTTCGCAACTACAAAGTATAAATATAGAAAATATAACAACAAGTATTGTTAATATTTTCTTCATTATTTAACCTCCGTAAGTGAATCAAAATCTATATCATGATAAGTAATTTTCCAAAAATCATATTTTCCATCTTTATTTTTAACTTCTACATTATTTTTACCACTATAGTTCCAATATCCACCGGTATTATATATTTTAGTTTCATCCCATCCAAGACTAACTAAAACATTTTTCATCATACCAGCATATCCTCCACCACCGCACATTAAGAATATAACTTTATCTTTAGGGAAATAATATTCTAAAATAGCAAGTGATTCAACATAATTTGCTTCATATTTTCCACTTTCTGTTGTTTTAAATAATGTTTTTCCTGTATATGTATTACCTACTGGTTCAGGTAAACCTGTTACTTTAATAATATATGGAAGAGGAACAACTTCAAATCCTTTTACAAATCCAGAAAGATATGAGTCTCCACCAATAGCTTCATAATTGCCTGGATCTTTAAGCATTCTAACATCTCTATAAACACTATCACTTCTATTTAAATATTTATCAATATTTTCTTCATTAATATTTTTATCAATTCCTAACATACCTCTTTCTCCACCAGTTACTTCAGGTAAAGGTAATGCTTCTAATTCATTAGTATTTGTATTTGTTTTTATAACTAATAAAACTGCTAAGATAATTACTACTATAGAAAGAACTATTGTTATATAGTTAAAACTATTATCATTTTTTACTTTTTTCATCTTTATCATCTCCAAAAATATTATATCATATTTTTTTCTTTTTTAAATATCACTTATGCTATAATGTAAACATGAATAAGTTAAATCAAAATACAAATTTATTAAAATTAATAGCTATATCAGTTATGTTAATAGATCATATAGGAATGGTATTTTTTCCAAATATTCCTATTCTTAGATGTATTGGTAGAATAGCTTTTCCATTGTTTTTCTATTGTACATTTTTTGGTTATTTCAAAACTAAAAATTTAAAAAAATATATTTTTAGATTATTTATTCTTGCTTTAATAA
>CAMMYS010000009.1 GCA_946528555.1 uncultured Mycoplasmatota bacterium | reverse complement strand
ACTATAAAAATGTTAAAATAAATTTTGATAATGAAACTATATATGTTAATAATAGTAGTTCATCATTAGACTTTTTTATAAATAGACTTATTCATAATATAAGAAATTATTTATATACCAATGTTTATAATCCAAATAATATAGAACAAGAAGACTATAATATAGATAATCAAACACTTAAAATATCAAATATTAATACAATTAGTGATGTCTCTGTTAAAAAATTGAAAAATAGAATACCTGATGTCTCTAACGAAATGGTAAACATAGTAAATAGAAAAATAATATCACATGAATTTGGTCATGCTTTTCAAACTGCTTATATTGGAAACGTTGGAAGTAATGATAATAAGTATAAAGAATTAGTTAACAATTTAAATACTAAATATCCAAATATTTTTACTATTCCATATTATGAACAAAAACTTATTATTAGACAAAATGGATTAATACCAGTGGATGTACCAGATGGAAAAGATGGAATAAGACAATATTATGCCAATAAAGATAGGATTATATTAATAGATGATATATTTAATGAAGATGAAGCACTTCAAATATTTAAATTAGATAAAATACAAGGCAAATATGAATTAGGCCAAGATTGTTATAAAAATGTATTTAATTATGAATCTAATAACTATAAAATAACTACATATGCTAGAATGATGAAATATGTTCTAGGTACTAATAAAACATTTAGAACTATGTATCAAGATGGAATAGAATTTTATGAATTTTTTGATCAATTTGATAAGCTAGCAACAGAGATTTTTAAACATGGTGTCGAATCTAAAAAACCAGTAGTATCATGTATATTAGATGCTTTAGAAAGAATTAAGAAAGACAATAACATAAAAGATATATTAAATTTAGATTTATTCTTTACAAGATGTTTAGAAAAAAGAATTAAGTTTTTGTTTAAAAGAACTGTTACTAAAGAAGAATTAATTGGTGTTAAAAAAATTGTTAATGAATTTTCAATAATACTTACTAAATGTAGGAGTGGTAAATTAGATCACGACTATGTAATGGATGATATTAGAAAAATTATAAATAATTATTAGCAAAAAAAAACTCCTAGATTACTAGGAGTTTTTTTTATTGAATATTGTTATCTACTGGAGCTTCTGGTATTTGTGTTTCATCAACAGTAGGCATTACAAACTCTGGATTTTCAACAGGTGTATTATTTTCTACTGCTGGTTGCGATCCATCAACTGTTGGCATTACAAACTCTGGATTAACAGGAGCTTCGCTTGGTGTAACTTCAAGTGGCATTATTCCTTGTTCAGGAGATAATTTTAATCCTTCTTGTTGTGTTTCCTCTTCAATATTCATTGGAACAGTAGATATTTCTTCCATTGTTGCTGTTGGAACTTCTGGAATTGTTGGAATTTCAATATTTAATATTGGTTCAACTTCCTTAACAGGTTCCACTGAATTAACCATATTTTCTACAGGATTTTCTAAAACTGGCTCTTCTTGAACTACAGGTGCTATCTCAGCTGTTGGTTCAACAACTGGCATTTCAGTTTGAGGTTCCGCAACCACTGTTTGTTCATTAACTGTCTCTATTGAATTATTAACTTCTTCACTACCAGATACATTTTCTACATTAATTGGTGTATCTCCTTCTTTAGTTTCATTTACAACTGTAGGAGTAAAATTATCTTCTTTTTTCTTTTTATTTTTAGATACGACAACTAAAGCAATTGAAATACCTAATATTAATAGTATTCCACCACCACAAACAATAATAACATTTGTCATATTAAGTAATGAGAATGAATATTTTATTACATTATCACCTGATTGATCTATTTTCCATGAAAGAGTTTTTCCATCATTTGTTACACTAGTTGCATTATTTGAAGTTGCTGCAACTGGTAAATTAACTACATAAGTAAACTCAGCTTCTCCCATTAATGAAGTTAAAGCAGATAAATCACCAAATGTATCATTTCCTTCTTCTCCATCTTCAAAACCAGTTGTTAAGACTTCTTCACTAGTAGTATTTTCATCTTCTCCTGGTTTTACAGAAGCACCAACTTCCTCATCTATTTCAGATGTTTCATTTAATTCTTCTGTTTCATTATCAAATGTAGCTTCACCATCATTCATTTCGCTATTATTAACTTCATATTTAAAGTTAGCAGTATATGTATTTTTAAAAAAACCTTTTTCTAATTTAAATAATTTAGATTCATCAAATTCTTTATCATAAAATTCTCCAATATTAACAACACTTCCATCACCCTTTGATAAGTTATCAATATTATCAAACTTCTTAGATAATTTATAACCAGTATAACCATCTTTATCTTTTATTTCTTCTATTTTGAATCCTCTACTCTTATAATCATTCATTGCTTCTTCATCAGTAGATTCTTCAGCCATGCTAGTTATTGCACTAGACATTAATACTTCTTGTTCATACATCATA
Source organism: uncultured Mycoplasmatota bacterium (assembly GCA_946528555.1). Next base: position 42,319 of record CAMMYS010000009.1, on the reverse strand, counting down.
CTCTTATCACTATCAATTGTCATTGTAGTATGCATTTTAACACAACCACTTAATAATAGAGTACAAATTAATACAAACATTAACCTTTCTAATTTTTTCATATCCAACTCCTTATTATAATTATATTATATAAAAATATATATTTAAATGCAAATAAAAAACTAGTCCTAAGACTAGTTAATTTCATATGGAGCAAGTGATGGGGGACGATCCCACGTCTCAGCCTTGGCAAGGCCGCGTACTAGCCGTTGTACTACACCTGCATCAGTAGTAATATATTAACATATTACTACAACTTTTTCAATATCTTTTTATACCAGAAATGCGTTCTTCAAGACCAGCATTTGCATATTTAACAAATCTTCCTTTTTCTATACCCATATAACCAACATATCCATTAAACTTATTTGCCTTTTCTTCTACTCTTCTCCTTGATAATAAAATGTCTGCTACCCCTGGAATAAGAGCACTTGGAGTATGTACTAAATCATCATCGCTATATAATGTATAACCATTTAAAACATGTTTATCAATATGAATATATTTATGTTTAATAGCTCCATTTGGTTGCATTCCCTCTACTTGTAAAAAGAATTTACTTCCATCAGTTCTATCAAATACTTTAATACTATCATTAATTTTGTGCATTTCTTCTTTAACTTTATTATTAGGATCTCTTGTAAATAAGAATTTATTTTCAGCAAAAGTAAACAAGTTATAATCTAATATAGTATTTAATTTAACAGTATCATCAAATATAACCGTTTTTAATTCTTTTCCTTTTGAAATGAAACATCTATTAAATCTTCCGTCTTTTATTACAAGATAATCAATAATAGTGCCATATGGTGTTGCATATTGTTTTGTATTGACTTCAATATTTTCCAAAGAGATAACTTTACTATATGCTTTATTAAATTCTTCATTTGTAAGTAATGAAGTTGTTATTACTGGTTCACCAGTAACAATATGATTTGGATCTTTAAAAAAGTCTTTATCTCTTCCAAAGTATTTAAAATCACATCTATTATTTTTATCTTCATTTTCTGTATTATCCCAAGTTAAATCAACTGGTATATATTTGCCATTTATTTTAACTAAGTTCCATGCATGACCATATTGTTTATTTTGATATAGACATTCTATTCCTTGTCTATCAAGCATTTCTTTATACATCATAGCAAAACCAGCACATACTGCTTTTCCTGTGATGAATCCTAATAAATTTCTTCCTAAATCTCTTCCATTTACTTTTCTATCTACATGATCATACTTCATACTTTCACATAGAATTTTATAAATGTACATTGATTTTTCTAAATCATTCCAAGATGGATTAATACCTTTTTCAATAATCTCCATCTTTTCTATTATTTTGTATACCTCTAAAGGACTATATATAGTTCTAGCAAAATATTTTTCAGTATCATATTTTGGTTTTGCTTTTTCATCTAATCCACCAATTATTCTTATTTTAATTGTGGATTTTATTTTTTTGATTACTTCTTTATCTTGACCTTTAGTATTTCTAATTTCAATAATACTATCATCAGGTAAATGATTAATAAAATTTAAATCTGGATAAGCTATAGGTCTACTCAAACTATACCTACTCATTTTTATCACCTTTACCAATCAAATAACAATTGTTTTTATCATAAACACTAATTTTAATAATTAATTTATCATAAAAATCTTTTTTATCTTCATATTCTTTTATAGATATTGATAAATCATTAACATTAGATTCTTCAATAATATTAGTGTCTTCTACACTACTATTTAATAAATCTAATTTATTAATATTTTTAGATAAAGGTTTTGTTAATTTATATCCCTTGTATGATAATTCTTTTACATTAGGAAAATATGATAAATATTCTTCTTCAAAATTAGATGTATATTCTACTCTTAATGTCTTAATATTTTCATAATTGTTTGTTATTTCACATAATAATTCACAATTATACATATTTAATTCTTCAATTTTACTATTAAATATATAGTTCATAGTATCTACGTCTAATATAAAATTATTAAATGTAATGGATTTTAAATTATTAAATAATAATAAATCTTCTAAATGAAACTCTAAAACATTTTTAGAAACATCAAAACCATTTATAGTTAGCTCATTAATACTATTTAAGTCATCACTATTAATATCATCTATAAATTTTCCTAATAATAATTCAACTTCATCTATTATTTGTTTTGATTTTATCATAATAATTTCTCCTTTACATGTTTATTAAATATATTGATATTCATCAAGAGTATTGGTATAGACAATATAATTGCTCCTACTACATCTGAAAAATAATGTACACCTAAATATATTCTTGAAATACTAATAGCAAGTATTAATAATATTACAATTGGTAATAGTATCTTTCTTGTTTTTCTATTATATGTTGCTACATAACATAAAAAAGTATAAAACACTATTGATGTTAATGTATGTCCACTTGGAAAACTATACTTATCAGGTATAGCTATTAAATTAACATCAGGCCTTGCTCTATTAACTGTTACCTTTGTTATAAAAGTAATTACTAAAGCAACTAAATAGTTTACAAAATTTACATATGAATGATATTTATTCTTATTAAATATAAATATACACACAATAATTAATATTGGTATATAATAATCGCCAAAAAATGTAATATGTTTAAATGATAAAGTTAATTTTTCGTCAATATAAATATCTCTAAAAGAAATAATTTTGTGATCAAAATTTAATATTTTATCATGCAAAGAAGAGTTTTTAATAAATGTAAATACTAATATTAAAAAAACTATTATTAATATGTATACTAAATTTTCCTTTATTATTTTCTTTATCATACATAAATTATATCACAATAAAATGAAAAGTAATACTTATTATAAGTATTACTTTGTTCCATATACTCTATCTCCTGCATCTCCAAGGCCAGGTAATATATATCCAATATCATTCAACTGTCTATCTACACTAGCGCAATATATTTTGACATCTTTGTGAGCCTTTTTAAGAGCATTTAAGCCCTCTGGTGCTGCGATTACACACAAGAACTTAATCTTCTTTACACCGTCTTGTTTAAGTCTATTTATTGTTGCTATTGCACTTCCTCCAGTTGCTAACATTGGGTCTAATACTAAGACTTCTCTATTCTTAATATTTTTAGGCATTTTATAATAATATTCTACAGGTTCTAAAGTTTCTTCATTTCTATATAAACCTATATGTCCAATCTTAGCATTAGGTACTACTGTTAAAATTCCATCTATCATACTCATTCCTGCTCTTAAGATTGGTACAAATGCATAATTATCTTCATTTATACATTGTGTTTTATATTCTTCTAATGGAGTTTTAATAGTTACATCTTCTAATTGAGCATCTTTTAATGCTTCATAACATAGAAGAACTGCTATCTCACCAACTAGTTCTCTAAACTCTTTAGTTCCTGTCTTTTTATCTCTTAATATTGATAATTTATGTGTTATAAGTGGATGATTTAATACTACCTCTTTCAATCTTCTCTCTCCTTTATTAATAAGTTAAGTAAGATACCTACTACAGCTGCTAAACTCATTCCTGATAATGATACAGAAATATTTTTAGTAATTAATGATATTGCAGCTCCTCCTAAACCTAATACTAACATTGAAGATGCTACTATTACATTTTTAGGTCTTGAAAAATCTACATGATTATCAACTAAAGTTTTTAAACCGTTTACTGAAATAAATCCATAAAGAAGAATTGATATACCTCCTAATACTGGATTTGGTATTGTTGAAATAATTGCTGTTAATTTACCTAGGAAACCAAACATTATTGCAAATACTGCTGCTAATCCTGTTACCCATACTGATGCAACTTTAGTCATACCTACAACTGAAGTATTTTCACCATATGATGTATTAGCTGGACCTCCTATAAATCCAGCAGCCATAGTTGCAAGACCATCACCCATAAGTGTTTTATCAAGTCCTGGATCTTCAATTAAATCTCTATCTATAATAGCACTTAATACTTTATGATCTCCAATATGTTCTGCCATTGTAACTAATGCAATTGGTACTATTGTTAAAAATGCACCAAAATTTAATTTGTAATGTACAAATGGTATATAGAAAGCTGGTTTTTGAAAGAATTTAGCTGCCTCTACTGCTCCAAAATCAACTTCTCCTAAAATTACAGCACATATATAACCTGCTACAATTCCACATAAGAATGGAATAACTCTAAAGAATCCTTTTGCTTTAATAGCAAGTAATGATGTTGTTAAAAATGCAACTGTTGCTATTAATAAGTTTTTCCAAGGAACAACTTCTAAATCTAGTCCAACTTGAGACACAGCTGAAGAAGCAAGTCCTAAACCTATAATCATAATCATAGGTCCTACAATGATAGGTGGTAATAATTTGTTTAACCACTTCTTTCCAACAAGCTTAATAATTAAAGCAACTATTACATATACTAAACCAACTCCCATAAGTCCAGTAAATACACTTGCTTTTCCACATTTAAGGAATCCTACTATCATTGGTGAAATAAATGCAAATGAACTTCCTAAATATATAGGGCTTTTTGCTCTAGTACATATAATATAAATTAACGTACCAATACCAGATGCTATTAATGCAACTGATATAGATAATACTTCTTCACCAGCAGCTTGATTTACTAATATTGGAACTAATACTGTAGCACCAAACATAGCAAATACATGTTGTAGTGATAAAAGTAGCCATTTTCCAATTGGCGGTTTGTCATTAACATCAAGTAACATTTTACTGTTTTTCTTCATATATCCTCCTCATAAAACAATAAATTAGGTAAAAAAAAATCCCATCAATAAATGATGAGACTAAATATCAAAGAAACCAACAACAATAGTACTATCAGTACTATTAAAAACAATTTTAGTTTTTAGTGTTATCTCTTTCATATATTTTTTCCTCTTTTAAAAGAATAACATATCTAATTATTAAATGCAACTAATAATTTTTTGTTTCTTCTAAAATTCTTCTAAAGCAAGGAATCCTACTATATTTATCTTTGTCATATTCATAATGAACATCAAAAACAGTTTGTGCTCCATTTTCAATTATTTTTTTAACACTAGAACTAGTAGTTACAACATTAACTGGAATATGTCTAGTATCATATCTTCCTTCTTTTTCATACATTTTTACTTGCATATCATATTCTATTTTATCAATTAAGTATGCATATTCAGATGGCAAAGTAAAATGCATATTAAATTCATCTAATAAAGCAATTAATTCATTACCATTAGGTAATTTTCCTAAAATTTTAATAACTGCTTGTCTTTCAATTTTTTCCTTTTCTTCTTTTGGAATATCCCATTCAGTTAAATCACTTATTACTATTTCACCAGTTTCATGTAATATTAGCATTTTTCTAATTTTATTATAATCAACACTATAGCCATATTCTGATTCAAGTCCAATTGATAAAACTAAACATCCATAAATATGTTCTAATACATTTTCTATTCTATCTGATTCTACTCCCCAATATTTATGCCCTGTTCTAGTAGTATCATGCAATTTTAAGTTTCTACCTATAAATACTTCTTCAGGAAATGTTGCATTTAAATATGAAGTAAAATTGTTTACCATTCTTTCATAAACAGTTTTAGCACCATATCCTTCTTCACTTTCTAATTCTCTACTAGCTTTTATAAGTAGATTATATTCATCTTTCTTTCTAAGATTATCAATATCACCATCTAAACTATTTAATATAATTGTTTTAATAACCTTATCATAATCAATACCTGATTCTTTATCTTCTTGTGCTCTAACTACCATAGCCATACAAGCCAAAACTACCATTTCAGCTTTACTATATTTTTTACCATCTTCAGTAGTTACAACTATATCATTTTTATTTTTATTTGCTTTCACATATAAATCTAAAATCTTTTTACTACTTTTATCTTCCATAATACCACCTCAAATTGCATATTATTATATAATGAAATAATAAAAAAAGAAATATTATTTTATATTTCTTTTACTATGAAACATATATTGTATTACTAATCCAGAATATGGACTAAAATGTTCTTGTGAATATTTTTTAATATCATTAGTTTTATCACTTTTAGCATAATCTTCTTTCATAAACTTTTTAACCCATGTATCTATTGGAAATACATCTAATCTATGATATCCAAATAATAAAATACATGATGCTACTTTAAGCCCAATTCCTTTAATACTAGTAAGTAAATCTATAGCTTCACTATCATTTAATTTATCTATATCTTTTAATTTATTATATTCATTTAAATAATTAATAATATATTTGTCTCTAAAACCTAATTTAAATTCTTTTAAATCATCTATTGTTATATTTTTTAATTGTTCATATCTTGGGAATAAGTGATATTCTTTATTATTAAAAACAACTTTATCACCATATTTATTAGCTATATTATTAACCATATTTGATATTCTTTCTACTTTATTAGCAGAACTTAATATATAACTAATACCCATTTCAAAGGAATCTTGATTAAGTATTCTATATGTACTACAACTATTAACCATATCTTTTAATTTAGGATTCTTTTTAATAATTTCTTCATTTATTAAATTATAATCTTTATCTAAATCAAAATAATTGTTAATAACTTCTTTAATATTATCCATATTTGAAGAATTAACAATTATAATATCTCCGTCTTGTTTTAAATTAACAACTCTATCACTTAATATATTAGTAAAACTATCATCTGCTTCTTCAATTACCCTAAAACAAGCTCCACTTAATAAAATACTCTTTATATCAATGTTTTGAACATTTATTTTCATCTATTTCTTATCCTTTGCTTTTTTTACTATTGTTAATATTAATACCATAAATACTAGTATAACTAAAAGGCAAGCAAAAATAAGAACTTGAAATCTATGATCAATATCTAACATAAAGAAATCTTGTAATAAATATCTCATACTTCTCACCTCGATGGCATATTATACCAAAAAATGCTCTTTTTTTCAATCTATAAACCAAATATCTCCCTTTCAATAATAGCTTTTTGTGGATATTTTAAACTCCTTATTCTTCTTTCAAAACTTTTTCTATCATATTTAATATTTATCTTTTTAACAGATACTTTATTTTTATCTATATAAATTGAATAGAAATAAGTTTTATCATCTTTTCTACATCCACTAGAACCTAATCCATAGTACTTTGTACCATTTATTTCATGATAATCTTCATCATGATTATGACCATAAAATACAAAATCAGCTTTTTCTCTTTGAAAAATTTTTAAATATCTATCATCATTTAATATATCTAAATGTTCATAAGGATATTTATCATTATTTAAAAAGTAATGTATAAAAGATAATTTAAATCCATTACATTCTATATCATATCTTAAATCTTGATTATTCTCTCTATCCTGCAATTCTATATTCTTTAATTGTTTTTCAGTCCATTCATGGTGTTTTAATCCTTCACCTTTAACATCTTCATCTATTTCTACACCTCTTGTATAGTATAAATCATGATTACCTAGTACAAACTTAATATTGTTCTTTTGAATAGCTTTAATACACTCTAATGAATCAGGCCCAAAATCTATTGCATCTCCTGTAAATATTATTTCATCATATCTATTTTTAGTTTTTTTAATTATAGCTTTTAATGCTTGATAATTACCATGTATATCTGAAAAAACTGCTATCTTCATATTATCACCATTATAATTATATAATACTTACTTTTTTTAAGCAAATTAAAAAGAGCAAATGCTCTTATTTAACTATTTGGAGGAACCAGTCGGATTTGAACCGACGATGACGGTGTTGCAGACCGGTGCCTTACCACTTGGCTATGGTTCCACTTGCATATAATTATATCAAACTATATGCATTATTTCAAGATAAAAGTGTATTTTTGTCCCCTAATTAAAAGGACTAATTGAATTTTATCAGCATCCATTAATTCATATGGAACTTCAAAATATGTATAATTATTTGTTTCATATATAACATCTTTTGGAACCAATTTAACACTACCAGTATTTCCTAATGATCTATATGATAATATTCCATAATATTTATAAAAATCTGATGGTTTTTTAATATATTTATACATGTTAATACTATTATCAACAACTATTTCAGAATCTAATCTTAATATAGCATTTATACCTAGAGATGTGCTTTCTGGCATAACTGTATATGTACCCTTCTTTAGTTCTCCATCAAACATATAATCATATTTTTCCATAAACTTTTCTTCAACTTGATATGATTTTAATGTAAGACTTGTATTTCCTAACATAGAATCAGAAAATACTATGTTATTTGGTATTGTTTTACTACCATTATCTTTAACCTCATCTAAGTTCTTTGGTTTAACTATTTTTGCTTTATAACCTTCTGTAGTATTTGTAAGTACATTTAAAATATATTCTGTTGCTAATTGAGATTTATCTAATTCAAATATAACAATGCAATCATAATCAGTACCAGACTTAACTTTATTAGTTTTAAATGACTCACCTAAATCAATAAACTTTTCAGCTAATGACATATCTGCATACAATAATTCATCTTTATATGACAATCTAAATGTTTCTCTATTAACGTTAATATCTTTAGTAGTTTTATTTTGTATCTTTGTTTTAATCAATAAATAATATTTATTCTTTTCAATAACTTGATTATTCTTATCAGATGAAGTTATATAACTCTCTCCAATATCATATGTTAGTCCATTAGCAATAAAAGCTGCCTTTTCATAATTCTTATCTGCATATACATTTATTCTTGAAAACCATATTAATGATAATGCAAATATTAATACTGATGAAACAATTATTACAAATAACTTATTTTCTAAAACAAAGTATTTAGAAAGTCTTAGTAATTTTCTAGCTCCTCTTGCATATTTATAGTTATCATTACCAAAAGTTAACTCTACTTCTTCACTATCTGATATTTCAATATTCATTTCTTCCAAATCTTTTTTGAAGTCAAATTGTTTAATATTGAAACCAATAGTTCTACCAAACATTAAGAATATAATCAGTATTTGAGGGAATAAGAATATTAATGATATATCTCTATATGCTCTTACTGTTTCTATATCAAACATAGAACCATGTAATTTATCAAATGAAAGTGCCATAAAAATATAATAAACAAATAAAGCAATATAGAAGATTACAGTGTATAAATATAAACCTCTGCTTTTATTCTTTAATGACAATATAAAAAAGATTAATCCACATACCAGTATTGTTATTATACATGCAACATACATAAAAGGTGAAACATATTTAGTAACAAGATTATTTACATCAGTAAATGAGTGTAAATTTGCATATCTATTATAAAAATCATAGATATCTAGTGATTTTTTGCCCAAATATGCTGCAAAAAACAATAAAAAACCATGTATTAATCTAAAATTCTTGATTAAAAATGCATAGGGTTTTTTTACTAACACCTTAACCAACTCCTATTATGCATTAATTATAACACGTGATTAAAAAAAAGACTAGTATTAACTAGTCTATTTATGATATACAAAAATAGTATTTGAATCATTAAAATTTAATTCATAATTATAGAATATCTCTTCACTACCATTATTAGGTGTGTACTTATAAAATTTTTCTCTCAAATAATAATATATTTCATTTTTATATTCACTAACTATATTAATCTCTTCTCTATTTATTAACTCTTTTATCTTACTATTTGAAATTGTTTTGTATGTCAAACCATCTTTCTTTGAATAATTATAAATAGAATCATTTTTATCAAATTTAATTTTATCTACTTTATATTCAACTTTACTACAAGAAACAAACTCACCATTTTCATATTTGACAAATCCTGTTTCATTATTACATTTAATCTTCATTTTCATATTTTTTGTATTTAATTCATATAAAATAGAATTTTTATTATCAAAAATATAAATATTTTTATTAACTGATCCTACAAAATATGAATCAAAATCAATAGTATATTCTAAATCATATTCTTTAATATCTTCATTTAATAAATTAAAAGTATATATTTTTTTATATTCATACTCAGAATTATAATCTGCCATAAATATGGTATTTCCGTATAGATAAGATAAAGAATTATCATATCTATCTTTATCAAATATATCTATATTTTTATATTCTTTTCCATGCATCAAAATATATCCCTTATAGTTCCATAAAGCAATATATTCATCATTATTTAAATTATTATTAAATGAAAAATCTTTTTCTTTTTTATCAATAATAATTTTTTCACTTTTATATTGATCTAATAATTCATTTTCTATAATACTATAATCAGTATATGTTCCATTTTCATAACATAGAGGATAAGTGTCAACATCTTTTATTTTAAAAGTAATACATTTTAATCCATCTGAGATAATATCTTCAATCTTTCTAATTTGTTTTTTAGAAAGACTTCTATTTTTATAATAATCGAAATTATATGTATAATTTCCATCTTGTATTTCATAATAAAAACGTTTCTTTGAATAATTTTCTTTTATTTTATAATTACCAACTTCGTACTCTATTGAATAATTAGAAAAATAATACTTACAAAGAATCAATAATATACATATTAAAATTGATATAATTAATTTCTTGTTCATATAATTATTATACAATATAAAAAAATAAAAAACTAGTTTCCTAGTTTTTATTTAATAATACCGCTTGCTTTTAAGAATTTAACTGTATCATCTTCAGTTGAGAAACCTGTTGTATCAGTTGCAACTTTTCCATTCTTAACAATGAATGTATATGGTACTGAACCAACAAAATTTGGTAATTCAAATGTAGATGTTAAAACATTTTGTTCATCTTTTGTTAAAGCGTCTAATTCAAAGAAATATAGAACAAAATTATTATCTTTAGCTAATTTAGTTATAACTGGCTTATAAGCTTGGCAATGTGGACAAGTTGTTGATGCTAGGATTGTAACTACTGTTTTATCCTTAACATCTTTTGACCAATCAGATACTTTGTATTCTGTTGTTGTTTCATTACCAGATTCTTCTTTTTTACCATTTGGTAATAAGAATGATATTCCTACAAAAGCAGCTATACATACAATTACTATTAAGATTCCTTTAATATTTAATGTATCTTTTTCTTTAGATTTTTTAGAAGGTTTTTCTTCAACTTCTTCTTCAAAATCATCTTCTATTTTTTCAACCTCTTCTACTTTTTTCTTTGTTACACTTGTAGTCTTTTTAGTGCTCTTTACATTCTTTTTTGTTGCCATAATTCACCTCTATTAATATTTTACTCATATTAGGAAAAAATGGCAAGAAAAAAGAGATTTTACAATCTCTTTTTAATTATTTACAAACTTTTTTACCCTTAACTGTTCTAGTTTTACCAGTTCTAGTCCATCCTTTTAATGATGTCTTAGCACTCCATGTATATTTATACTTATTAGTTGTAACTTTTTCTTCAGTAGCTTTCTTTTCTTCTGTAGAATATTTATTACACATTTTTCCTTCTAAAGTATAATCTGATGGACAACCTAATGTAGAATCAGTTATAGTTTTCTTACATTTGTTTCCTTCTAATTTATATGAAGAATCAGCACACTTATAATAGTAACTTCCTTCTGTAGCTTTATAACATTTTAAGCTTTCTCCAGATCCTTCTTTAACATTAGCTTCAGCTGGACAACTATAAGTTTTTGTAGTCTTAGTACATTTTGTATTAATACCACTACCACTCATTGTATATCCGCTTGGACAACTTGTTTTATAACATTTTAAGCTTGCCCCTGATCCTTCTTTAATAGTAGCATCTGATGGACAACTATAAGTTGTATCAGTCTTAGTACATTTTGTACTAGTACCACTACCACTCATTGTATATCCACTTGGACAACTTGTTTTATAACATTTTAAGCTTGCTCCAGATCCTTCTTTGATAGTAGCATCTGATGGGCAACTATATGTAGTACTTCCAGGAACAGTTACAGTTCTATAACATGTACTTGGTACAGATACATTACTACAACTTTCAACTGGTGTTGAACCATAACATGTACTACAAGATGTAATAGTTTTACCTGTAGGACCTACAGATGATGTACAGTTACAAGAATAACTATAAGATTGATATGTTGTTGAACATCTTCTTTCAGTCTTAGTACAACTATATGCTTCTTGTCTTGTTGTATCTGGTGTAGTTGTTTTCTTAGTTTCTAATGGAACTTTATTATAACTTGCTGTTTGAGTTCCTGTTGTTTTATTTGTTTCTAATGTTATTTTATTATAATTTGCTGTTTGAGTATCAGTTTTAACAATTGGTGTTAATTCTATTCTTGATCCTGGTGTTGTTACAGCAATAGCATCTTGAACATCAATTCTTTGTCCTGCTGGAATACTTTCAGCTGGTTTAGAATCAACTAATACTGATTTATAACAATATTTACCTTTTAGTGTATAACCACTAGCACAACTATATGTTGATTTAGTGCTTGTAACTAATTTCTTATATTGATATTGTTTAACTTTTGTAGTTGTACAAACTTTTTCTTCTTTTTCTTCTTCTTTTTCTGGTCTACATACACCATTTAAGCAGTATGTATGACATCCTAATAATTTAACTGTATAGTTATTTTCTTTAGGACATACTAGGTTAGTTTTTAATTCATAACCTTCATCTAATTTTGTAATACCAACGTAAGATTCGTCATTATTACATTCATTACCATCTTCATCAATAAATGGAATAATTAATTTTTTCTCAATCATTTCACCTAATGATATTTTAATTTCTTGTCCTACTTCAGTAGGCATCTTTTCGTCAGTGAAATAACTTTCACCAGCTTCTTGCATATATCTAATATTTTCTCTAAATACGTTACTATAGAAAGGTTTCATATTTGGAACTTTCTTATTAAATAACCATACTAGAATGAAAATAAATAGACCAGCAAATATAATTTTAACGATTAAATCTAAAATACTAAATCCGTTTTTATTATCATTACTATACATAATCAAAACCCCCTTAAATTTTTATTTTAGTGTTAAAGAACATCCATGTTCCATATCGTATTTACTATTAAAGTAATCTTTTGCACCAACGAATAAGATTTCTGGTAAAGATAAGTTGTTAGCTTCGTATTCAGCTTGGTGTCCACTTCTTACTGCTACAGCATCTTGTGGAATTTCATTGATTGTATACATTATTTCAGATAATGGAGCTTGGTGCATTTCACCAGTTTCATAATCTGTACAATAATCTATACATACATTTAAATGATGTGCTTCTGAGTATTCTAATATAGTTGATGCATATTTAGCACTCATTGCATGATATAAAGCAAATGATGTTGGATATTCAACTTGATAAATATTAACATATTCGCCTGTAAAATCTACATAATTGAACATATTGATTACAATTGTTCCCCATTCTTTAGCAGCTGCTAAGAATGCTTCATCATCGTTAGCTCTAATTGCTGCTACTACTTTTTCCATAGCTACATCTAAATCGATAGCTCCTTTTTGTGCAAGTGAACCATCTTCAAATAATGGTGCCATTGGAGTAAAGTAAATTTGAGTTCCATATTGTTTAAATGAATCATAGTTAGCTATTGTATGTAAATCATTAGCAACATTGATCATATCTGTATCATTATAAGTAATTGATCCGTCAGCATTTTGCATAAATTCACCATTGATCATTCTCATATCATCCATAATTTCTTCAATACTGAAGAAGTTTGCTCCTGCATGAGATGGTTTATTTGGATCAGCTATATAAGTATTGTAATACCAAGTAGCTCTTGCTCTTAATTGTTCTTCATTATTAACATCAGTGAATTGACCATAAGTTTCAAATGGTAATGCTACTGGTGTAGGTTCTGGTGTAACAACTGGAGTTTCTACAACAGTTTCAGCAACTACTTCATCAATAGCAGCTTCTACTGGACTTTCTTCAATTACTACTCTTTCTCCTGCAGCATTTTCTAATACTGGTGTAGGAGTTGGTGCAGTTTCTATTATAGTAGCATTAACACTTGCTTCTTCTAATGCTTTTTCATCACATTTTCCATGTCTAAAGTGTTCTATTAATGCTCCTGCTGTAAATGAACCAGCTAATCCTAATATTGCAAGTAATGTTGCAACAGTTCTTTTTTTAGCTTTCTTCTTATTTTTAACTTCAACTGGTTTTTCTTCTACAAAAACAAAACCATATTTGTTAGCTAATTGATCTTCATATGCAATTAGATCAGATTCACTAATTTCACCTTTTTCAAATAAATCAGCTAACTTTTCATATTTTTTAATTTCTTCAGCTAACTTAGCATATTCAGCTTTATAATCTTCATGCTTTCTACTAACTTCTAATTGTTCATCATGAGTTAGAGATTTTTTATTAGCTTCATACTCCTTACATAAAGCATCATCTTTTGCTTTAATTTCTTTTTTCTTATTTTTTAATTCGAAATATAATTCAACATTCATACATTTTACCCCCTTCGTAAATGTGCTTTATATTATAGCACAAAACCTTGTATTTGTCAAATATTTTCATCATCCGTCATGTAGAAAATATATTAATAAAGGTTTTAGTGTTTGTCAATATATTTGTCTACCCCTTCATTAATTCGCACATATTATACCAAAAAATAAAGGAAAAGTCAAGTTTTTCCTTTATTTGTGTGATTTTTTATTTTTTATTAATAATCTATCCAGCCTAAATTCAAGTAATATAAATATCAGTATTACAAAGGCTAGTATAGGTTTTATTACATTTTTTATAACAAAGATCTTATCTATATAAGTACTAGAAGCATCTATGAAACTCATATTTTTTAACACTATTAGATTCAATATAAAGCTATTAAATATCAATAGCACAAGTACTATTATTAATTTACTCAATCTTTGAGTTGAAAAATATTTATTATAATTATATGAAATTGGAACAAGCAAAAATACTATAAATAAGTTTGAAAACAAATAATATATTCCAAACAAGTTGTTTTTACTAAACATATATATAAATAGTTCAACAAGTGTTAGTACTATAAATATACATGTAATTATATTAATTGATAATTTCTTATATTTATACATACAATCTCCTTAACTAAATTATAGCATAATTTCTTGTTATTATAAAATATATTTGATATTATAGATGGGAAGAGGCATTATATGGATACAACAAAGATATTTGATGATTTTGTAAAAAATGGAGACTTTAGTCAAGAAAACATTGATAATCTTTTAATATCTACTAATTATACTGAAAAAAAACTTATTGCTAAAGCATTTAAACTACTTGGTTATTATATAGCCAGAACTAATGAAGATAATAAATATAATGATATTATGTCTAAAATAGTGGACTTAATATCATTTTTATGTGAAAAAACAAATTTTAATAAAAAAGAAATAGAAATAAATAAAGAAAGAATAAAAAAATATAGAGAATCTTTATATGCATTATCAAATAAATATTTAGATCAATATCTTTTAGACACTGCTAATAGATTAGATGAAATAGTTATTGCTAAGATGATTGATACATCTGATTTAGTAATATTAATAAAATCTTTAATAGATAGAAAAGAAGATGTAAATATCATTAAAAAAATAATTGGTGCTAATAAAGCTGCTATTTTAAGTAATAATAATGAATTATTTGATCATATATTTAATTTATCTATGCAGGCTATAGATAATGATGATAGAGATATTTTTTACTATATTACTTTATTAAAAATTTTTTATACATCTAAAATAGATAGAAAGAAATATGTAGATTTATTAAATAAACATTGTGATCCTAGTAATCCACATGGAAATGAAATATATATGATTATTTTAGGAGTTAGAAGATCATTAACACCTGAACAAATATTAGATAAGTATGAAATAACTGAAGATTTGCCATATTCTAAGATTTATGTTCCTAAAAGTGGCTACTATGATGATGATAAACTTATAACTATTGATAGTGTATCCACATATATTAGAGATGATGCTTTAAGTATAAGAAGAGATGGTAATTTATATATATATGGTGTACATATAATAGATATTCCTTCAATAATAAAGCCTGGCTCAGATTTAGATAATTATGCACTTCACAACTTTGAATGCAAATATATGTCAGGTGGAAAAAGAACACAACTATACCATAGAGGTGTTGAAGATCAATTATCATTAAATGAAGGAGAATATAGAAATTTATTATCACTATATGTAGTTATAAATGAATATGGAGAAGTTCAAGATTATTATTTTATGCCTACAGTTCAAAGAATAGCTAGCAATTTAACATATAGTCAATGTGATTCTATATTAGATAATAGAATAATTGATGAAGATGGAAAAACTCTTCGTGATATGTATAAATTAGCTAAAGCATTAGAAAGTAAAAATTCAGATAGATTAAAATATTGGAATATTAAAAACCTTTCTTCTAAAGAAATGCTTAGAGCTACGAAAAGTGACGCTATAGTTAGAGAAAGTATGATTTTATATAATATATTAATGGGTAATGAAGCTAAAGAAGAAGGTTTTCCTTTTACATTTAGAATACAAGATCAAGAATACATTAGTTACTTAATTGAACAAGAAGGTATTGAAGTAAATAAAGCTACTAAAGAATTAATAAGTGAAATATATTTAGAAAGCCAATATTCAACTATTCCAAGAAGACATACAGGTCTAAACACACCTGTTTATTGTCAAGCAACTGCTCCAGGAAGAAGATATCCTGATTCTTATAATCAAAGATTATATCATCACTTTAAATTAGGAGATATACACTTTAATTTTTCACCTGAACATCATGATTTATTAATACATTATTTCAATCAAAGAGCAGAAGAATTATCATTAATGAGTTCAGAATATAATAGAGAATTAAAATTAACTAGAAAAAAATAATTCTATATGATAAAATCTTCACTAAGAGGTAATATTATGAAAAGAATAGATAAGAACAATTATTATTTAGATTTAGCAGAAGCTGCTTTAGAAAGATCTACTTGTTTAAGACGTAAATATGGTGCAGTTATTGTTAATAATGATGAAATTATATCAACAGGATATAATGGAGCTCCAAGGGGAAGAAAAAATTGTACTGACGTAGGAACATGTATAAGAGAAGAATTAAAAATTCCAAGAGGAGAAAGATATGAGCTTTGTAGAAGTGTTCATGCTGAACAAAATGCTATCATAGCTGCTCAGAGAAAAGATATGATTGGAGCAACAATGTATATAACAGGTGTAGATGCTCAAACAGGTAAATATGTTGAAAATGGTATGCCTTGCTCAATGTGTAAAAGATTCATAATAAATGCAGGCATAGCAAAAATAGTACATAGAGATACTAAAACTAAGTATAGAGAAATTGATGTACAAACATTTATAGATAATGATGAATCATTAGAAGGCAAAAGAGGATATTAAAAAAACACTAGATTAACTAGTGTTTTTTTATTGCAATCTTACACTACTTTGTGCATTTGTTGAAAGTGGTGCAAATTGTTTGTTTTTATAAAGTACATATGCTGCTGCACCTATCATTGCTGCATTATCTGTGCAATATCTTTTTTCAGGCATATGCATTTCTACACCAATGCTTTCACACATTTCTTTTAATGCTTCTCTAATATGAGAATTAGCAGCCACTCCACCACTTAGAAGGAATGTTTTTAAATTATATTTAAGAAGAGCTTTTTTAGTTTTATCTACTAAATGATTTGTTACGCAATCTTGAAAAGATCTAGCTAAATCATTTTTATTTATTTCTTCTCCTCTTTGATGAGCATTATGAACTAAATTATTACAATGACTTTTTATACCACTAAAACTAAAATTAAATGAATCATCATTTAATATTTGTGGCATTTTATATGTTGGTTGTCCTTCTAATGCATATTTTTCTACATTAGGACCACCTGGATAAGGTAAATCTAAGATTCTAGCTACTTTATCATATGCTTCACCAATAGCATCATCTAAAGTTTGACCTAAATATTCAAATGAATTCTCATTTTTCATTAAAATTAAATCAGTATGTCCACCACTTACTATAAGCGATAATAAAGGGTATTTTAAGTGATTTCCTATCATATTCGCATAAATATGCCCCATCATATGATTTGTTGCTATAAATGGCTTATTATACACGTAGGCAAGGGCTTTTGTAGCCTCTACTCCTACTAATAAACTACCAAGTAATCCTGGAGCATATGTACATGCAAAAGCATCCATATCTTCTAATTTCATATTAGCTTTTTCTAAACATTGATCTATAACCATAGTAATATTTTCCAAATGAAGTCTACTTGCTACTTCAGGTACTACTCCACCATATTTAGTATGCACATCTATTTGTGAATTAATAATTGTTGCTACATCTTCAAAACCATTTTTAATTATACTAACACTAGTTTCATCACAAGATGATTCTACTGCTAAAATATATACATCTTTCATTATTTCACCTTCTCCATAATAATAGCTGTATCTTCACCATAATATCTATCTCTTAAACTAATTTCTTTAAATCCTAGTTTAGAATACAATCTTAATGCTTCATTATTATTTTCATTTACTTCTAGCATTATTCTATTATAATCTTCTTTTTCTATCATTTCATTCATAAGAGCAGTAGCTATACCTTTTCTTCTTGAATCTTCACTTACAAATAAATTCATAATATCTATAACACCATCTACAAGTCTTATTTCAAGATAACCTAATACTATATCTCCATCCATATAGTTATATACGCTATCAGTATCACTAATTATCTCTTTTTTTATCATTTTTCCACCTCAATTTTCTTAATATAATTAGCTTTAACAAAATGAGGATTTTCACTCTTCATATTAGAACAATATTCTATTATTTTTTCTACATCTAATTTTTCTTCAACTTGTGGATAATCTTCATTATCTTCTTCACTATAATATTCAGGAACTAAAACTTTATTATCTTTATCAAATACACTTATATAGTATCCTTTATTATCTTCAATAACAGCTTTTCTTTTTTCATTAGTATTATTACTAACTAAATATGCTGTTAAACTAGAAATAGTATTAATATCTATTTTTAATGCATAAGCAATAGTTTTAGCAATAGATAATCCTATTCTAATACCAGTAAAACTACCTGGTCCATTTACTACTATAATCTTTTTTAAATCTTTAATATCTAATTTATTCTCCTTAAATATTTCTTCTATCATAGGCATAGTAAAAATAGAATGGCTATATTCACTCTCTTTAGTTTTTACATATAATTTATCTTTATTTTTTAATGCAATAGTTATTAACTCAGCATGTGTATCAATAAATAATATCATATTTATTCCTCTTTTCTAATTATTATTTTTTTAATAAATCTTACTATTCACTCCATAAATTGCTAGGATATTCATTATCTTCAATTAAACTCTTTATATAGAATTCAACCATTTCTTTATCTTCTTTATAAGTTACTCCTACCCATTTTGCAGTAGTATCTAATACTTTAACCTTACACAAATTATTTTTAATACCATCGCTTATTACAGAAGGAATTAAAAATTCATCTTTAGTTAAATCACTATATTCTAAAAATTCAACAAATTTTTCTTCAATATAATCCATAAATTCAGGATAAAAACAAATCATATTCATAGATACTTTCTTTTCTTTATCTATTTCATATAATTTACCAGTTACTAAAGATCTAGCTTTAATCTTATCAGCATCTACCCAAATTTCACTTTCATCAACAGTATCTAAATAACCATTTTTAATATTACAAATACCTCTTTTAACAGATCCATTTTCAGTAATTGTATTAATAACATTATATCCTACTAAACCAATAGTATTACCACTATTATTATCCATAAAATCTCTAGCTGTTTTATATGCATTATATCCATAAAAATCATCAGCATTTATAATCATAAATGGTTCTTTAATAACATCCTTAGCACATAATACAGCATGAGCTGTTCCTAATGGTTTAACTCTTTCTTCTGGAATTTTATATTCTTCAGGAACATTATTTAGATTTTGAAAAACATATTCTACTTTAACCTTTTTATTTTTTAAATATTTTTCAATTCTAGAACCAATTGTACTTTTAAAAATATCATAATGTTCTTCTTTAATAATAAATACTATTTTATTAAAACCACATTTTACAGCATCATATATAGAATAATCTATAATGAACTCTCCATTTGGTCCAAATGGTTCTAATTGTTTTAAACCACCAAATCTACTACCCATACCAGCAGCTAATATTAATAATGTTTTATTTTTCATAAATACTCCTTATTAAAAGAGATTACTAAAAAAAGTAATCTCTTTAATTATTAATTGTCTTGTTTTTTACTTTTTTTATTTTCCTTTTCTTCAGAAACAATATCTTCTTCTTTTTTCTCTTCATTTTCATGAACAATTTTATAATCACTATTTTGTTCAACTAATAATTCAATTTCTTCTTTAGTTAGAGTTTCTTTTTCAATTAAAGTTTGTGCAAGAATATCAATTAGTTTCTTTTCTTTTGAAACTATTTTCTTAGCTTCTGCATAACAACTTTCAATAATCTTTTTAACTTCTTGATCAATTTGTAATGCTACTTGATCTGAGAAATCTTTAGTTTTATTGTAATCTCTACCTAAGAATACACTTTCACTTCTATGTTCAAATTGCATTGGCCCAAGTGAACTCATACCATATTCAGTAACCATACTTCTTGCTATCTTAGTAGCTTTCTTTAAGTCATCACTTGCACCAGTTGATATTTCATCCATATAAGTTTCTTCACTAGCTCTACCTGATAAAAGTGTTATAATTTGTTCTTCTAATTCTTTCTTAGTATATACAAGTGTTCTTTCTTCTTTTGGAAGCATTTGTGTATATCCACCTGCCATACCACGAGGAATTATTGTAATCTTATGAACTTCTTCTCCATTTGGAAGAACTATTCCAGATACTGCATGTCCAGCTTCATGATAAGCAACAATTCTCTTTTCATAATCTGTTACTTTTCTACTCGTTTTAGCTGGTCCCATAAGAACTCTATCACCAGCTTCATCTATTTCATCCATAGAAATAGCTTCTTTGTCTCTTCTTACAGCAAGTAAAGCTGCTTCATTTAATAGATTTTCTAAATCTGCTCCTGAATATCCTGGAGTTCTTTCTGCTATATGCTTTAAATTAACAGTTTTATCTAATACTTTATTCTTAGCATGTACTTTTAATATATCTTCTCTTTCAGATACATCTGGTCTATTAACTGTTACTTGTCTATCAAATCTTCCTGGTCTTAATAATGCTGGATCTAATACATCTGGTCTATTTGTAGCAGCAAGAATGATAATACCTTCATTTTCACCAAAACCATCCATTTCAGATAATAATTGGTTTAATGTTTGTTCTCTTTCATCATGTCCACCACCAAGTCCAGTTCCTCTTTCACGTCCAACTGCATCTATTTCATCAATAAATATTAAGCATGGTGCTGTTTGCTTAGCTTGTTTAAACATATCTCTTACACGAGAAGCTCCAACACCTACAAATAATTCAACAAAATCTGAACCACTAATATAGAAGAATGGAACTTTTGCTTCTCCAGCAACTGCTCTTGCAAGTAATGTTTTACCTGTTCCTGGAGGACCTACTAATAAAACTCCCTTTGGAATTCTAGCACCCATCTTAGTAAATTTCTTTGGATTTTTTAAAAAATCTATTAATTCTTGTACTTCTTCTTTTTCTTCCTTTAAACCAGCAACATCTTTAAATGTTTTTCTTCCATTTTCTTCTGCTAATTTAGCTTTACTCTTTCCAAAATCAAATGTACCTTTATTTCCATTTCCTAACTTAACTAACATCATATATGCTAGTCCACCAAATAGTAAAATTGGTACGATATTAATTAATATAGTAATCCAAGCACTATTTTCAGGATTGGTATTTGTTTCAACTTTTAATCCTTTAGATTCTGCTATTTCATATAATGAAGAAATAACTGTATCTGTATATGGCACTGTCACACTAAAACTTTCATTCTTACCATAACTCTTTAATTTACCAGTTATAACATAAACTCCAGCTCCACTTTTAGGAGTAACAGCTATTTCAGTTACTTTATCATTATTTAAATCATCAGTTAATTCTGTATAACTTAAATTGTTTATTTTTGTTCCTAAACTATTAAGAAACATATATGAGCCAACAATTACTAATATTAATACAATATATGGCATAAAATTCATATTTCTTTTTGTCTTTTTTATATTCATTTTCTAAGTCCTTTCTCTGTTTAATAATACTTTAATATTATATCATACTCTTCGTCATTTTTCTTGTCAAGTTTAGATTTTTTTAGTCCTGGAATCCATACAATAGTGTCTTTTGAGTCCAAAACAATAGGCCAAACTTCTCTATCACTTTTTTTAATTTTTTTATCAATAAATATATCACTAACTTTTCTACTTCCATTTAAACCTTTAACTTCAATTCTATCTCCATCTTTTCTATTACGAACATATAAAGGTAGAGCTATTTCATTACTACTTAGTCTAATAATGTTATTAGAATTATCATTAATATCATCATCTATTTTTTCAATTATTTTTCCATTTGGTAAATTAATAACATCATCTATTTCTATTTCATAATCATCATATTCTTCTTCATCATAACTAAACGATAATTCATTATATGATTTTATTGCCTTTACATTGTTTGGCAAATGCACAATGCTATTAGATCTACTAGAAGTAATTAAATTAAACAATAGTTCAACATGAGTATCTCCAATAATTAATAAATCATCACCATAGATTTGTTCAAGAATATTGTAAATAATATTTGTTTGAATAAGTTTATCTAATTCAATAAACTTATCAATATCTAGTACACCATTTTGAAAAACCTTATTAATAACTTTATCAACTTCTCTATTAATATAATTACTATTTTCAAGTAATATTTCACTAAACTTAATAAACTTTTTATGAACATTAGGATTCTCATTTTTTAAAAATGGTAATACTGTATGTCTATATCTATTTCTTGTATAGTTTAAATCAAAATTTGATTTATCTATACAATATTTAATATTATTTTCTTTACAAAATTCCTCTATTTCAGATTTAGTAAGTGTAATAAGTGGTCTTACAATTTTATAATCTCCTTTATCAACTACTCTAGAAAAGCCACTATATCCCTTTAAAGTAGAGCCTCTTACTATACGCATTAATATAGTTTCCATTAAATCATCAGCATGATGTGCTGTCATTAAATATTTAGCACCATAATTTTCAACTAATTCTTCAAAGAAATTATATCTAACACTTCTAGCTTCATTTTCAAAATTATCGTCTCCCCATTTTTCTACTTTTCTACACTCAAAAATGATTTTGTTTTCCTTACAAAATCTTTCTAAATCAATTTGTTCTTGATCACTTTCTTCTCTTTTATTGTGATTAACGTGAGCACAAACTAATTTTAAATCCATTAATCTTTTAAATTCATTCAATATATATAATAGAGCCATAGAATCAGGACCACCTGATGTACCAACAATAACTACATCTCCTGGTTCTAAAGATATTTTATTTCTAATGAAATTATATACTTCTTCCATAAAAAATACCTTTCTATTCTTCTATCTTAATAACTATTTCATCATCCTTTGAATATAAATATTTTTCTCTAGCATATTTTGCCATGTATTCCGGATCCTGTAATTTATTAATTTCTTCTTTTAAATTTTCTTCTTCAGAAAGAGCAGTTTTATAATCATTTTCTAACATTGCTATTTCTTTTTTAGTATCCGCTATTTGAGATATATAAGAAAAAATTGAAGACACAAAAAGAACACTAGATATTATAAAACATAGCATTAAAAATGTCACTCTAAATTTTGTCTTTTGGCTCATTTTTTTCATATTTACCCCATTCTTAAAATAATTATATATTTTAAGGGCAATTAATTCAATTGAGTCAAAATCTATTTACACTGACTTTTACAGTTTTTTTGTAAAGAAAAAAGACTTTTTAAAAGTCTCTTAACTATTCTTCTTCTTTCTCAGCAACATCTTCTGTTTCTTCATATTTATCGAAGATTGCTTTTTCAAACATTGTTCTTATTTCTTGTTTGATTGGGTGAGCAATATCATGTTTTGTTTTATCGCTTGGCATACCAAGATATAAACCATTGTCACCTTGTAGAACCTTTATACCATGAATAGCAACAGCATCATCTATTGTTACTTCTGCATAAGCTCTTAATTTAGATCCTTCTCTAACAGAAACTTTATGCACTCTTACTGATGTAATTTCCATAAGATACCTCCTTAAATGCTACTTTAATTATATTACAAAAAATGTCAATAAGCAATATTTTTATTGACATTATCCTCATATATTATTTGATATTTCAATAAATTCTTCAAGTTTTATTTCTTCAGCTCTATTTTTTAAATTTTTATTATATTTATTTAATATTTTTTCAATTTTTTCTAAGTCATAATTATTAAGATTATTTTTTAAATTCTTTCTCTTTTGTTTGAAGGCATCTTTAATTAATTTATATAATTTTTCTTCATCTTTTGCAGATGTTTTTTTATTACTTTTTAATTTTAAAACACAACTATCTACTTTAGGTATTGGTTCAAAACAGTTTTTACTAACATTACATACTTTTTCTATGTCAAAATTATATTGTAAAAATAAAGATAATGAATTATATTGTTTTGTTCCAACTTTTGCATTAAATCTATCTGCAACTTCTTTTTGAATCATTATTACTATTTGATATGGTTTGGATTCACTAACTATTTTATTAATAATAGCAGTTGTTATATAGTATGGTAAATTACCAACAAAATAAATATGCTTATACTTAGTGTAATCTATATATTCATTAAGATTTATTTTTAAAAAATCACCAAATACAACTTTTAATTTTTTACTATCTATAGAATTTAATTTTTCTTTTAATCTTTCATCTATTTCAAAACAAATAATATCTGAATCTTTCTTAACTAATTCTCTTGTTAATGCTCCAGATCCAGGACCTATTTCTATTATTAAATCATCTTTTGTAGAATCAATTGAATCTACTATTTTATTAATAATATTTTTATCCATTAAAAAATTTTGACCTAAAGATTTTTTATAATCAAAACTTTTCATTTTTTCCATCCTTTTCTCAAAACTTCAAATTCTAAGTTTCTAACTCTACCAACTTTTCTAATAGCATAGTTAACATCATCTGTAAGCAAATCTATTGTATTTCCACCTACACCTCTATCAAGTACTATTGCTATAATTGGTTCGCTTGATAATTTATTAACCTTAAATCTTAATATAGTTCCACAAGGATAATTTCTACTACTAGCAACTATTCTAACAGTACCATATGTTTTATCTTTATAATATATTCCCTCTTTTAATACATTTGTTCTAGGAGGACATGCTAAATAACCTGTACATAATGGACAATCACCTACATACCCTGTAAGTTCTCCTATAAATGTAAATTGTGGATTATATTTTCCTTTTTTATATAAATCATCTTGATTTTCCTGAATAATTTCTTTATCTAAAGCCTTTGCCAAACTTTCGTTTTCTACAATAGTTGTTGTAGTTTTATTAATACATTCTTTTTGCATAACAAAACAAGCTACTAATATAACAATTAATGCTTCAACAGTATTTCTAATTTTATTAAGAATGTATTGTTTCATATACTTCTCCTTAATACTATATTATATTATAAGTCAATTTTAATGTCAAAAAGTTCTATGGCATTTTTAGTGGTTTTATTAATTACTTCATCAATGCTTATATTTTTAATTTCAGATATTCTTTTAGCAACATAATAAACATTAGATGGTATATTCTTTTTTCCTCTAAAAGGCTCTGGTGATAAGTATGGACTATCTGTTTCTAACAATACATTTTCTAAATCAATTTTTTCAATTAATTCATATAATTTAGAATTCTTAAAAGTAAGAACACCACCTATTCCAAGTTTATATCCTAGCTTAATAAACAACTTAGCCATTTCATAACTTCCATTAAAGCAATGTATTACTCCTTTTAATTTTCTTTTCTTTAATTCATCATATACATCTTGTATTGATTCCCTTGTATGAATAATTACAGGTAATTTATATTTCTCTGCTAGGTCTAACTGCTTATTTAATAATTCTTTTTGTTCTTTCTTATTATCTTTTTCATAATAATAGTCTAATCCTATTTCACCAACTGCATATACTTTATTATTTTTAATAATAACTTCTATCTCATTTAGCTTATTTATTTCATTAACATTTTCAGGATGAATACCTACACAAGGTAAAATAAAATTATTATATTTTTTTGATAGATCCACTACTTCATGTGAAGTTTCAATTCTATCACCAGCATTAATTACAGCAATTACACCTTGTTTTTTAATTTCGTATATAATTTCTTCTATATTTTCATAATTATCACTTGTTACATGAGCATGAGAATCTATCACTTTACACCTCCATTAACTATTTATATGTTAAATCAACTATTTTTTCTAAGAATTCTTCTAGATAATATATATAATTTTTTTCTAGTGATGCCTTTAAAAGTGTCACTAATATGTAGTCATTCTTATAACTAAAATTTAGTTTAGAACTAATCTTTGTTGCTTCATAAAATAAATCTTCTATATTTAGTTTAGAATAAACTTCTTTTTTTATTTTTAATATTGTTTTTAAATTATCATTTAAATTAATAATTACTCCAGTTTTTGAAATTAATTTTTCTAAATACTTTTCATTAGCATATATTTCTAATTGTTGATTTGTTATACCAAATCTATCTCTTATTTCAAATAATACTTTATTTAAATCGTCTTTGGTTTCAATACTATTAATCTTTTTGTGAAGATCAATTAAAATATCACTATCTTCAGAATATTCTTTTCCAATATGTGTTTCTACATCAATATTTGCTTGATTTTGATTGTTATCTTCTTCATCTAAATCTATACCTTTTACTTCTTCATTAATTAAATCAAGATACATATTAACACCAATAGAATCTATGAATCCGGCTTGTTCTCTTCCTAAAATATCTCCTGCTCCTCTAATTGCTAAATCTCTCATAGATATTTTATATCCACTACCTAATTCAGTAAATTCTTTTATTGCTTCTAGTCTCTTAAGTGCAGTACTATTTAGTACTTTTTCTTTCTTATACATTAAATATGCATATGCAATCTTATCACTTCTACCAACTCTTCCTCTTATTTGATATAACTGACTTAATCCATATCTATCTGCATCTATAACTATTATTGTATTAGCATTTGGAATATCTATACCATTTTCAATAATAGTTGTACTAACTAATACATCATATTTTTTATTAGTAAAGTCGTATATAATATCTTGCATTTCATCTTTCTTCATTTTACCATGTGCAAAACAAAATCTTGCTTCTGGTATAAGACGCTGATATTTTCTTACAAGAGTATCCATGTTATCAATATTATTATATAGAATAAATGCTTGTCCTTTTCTAGATAATTCCTTTAAAAGTACTTCTCTTAATAACATTTCGTTATATTCAATAACATATGTTTGAACAGGATATCTATTTTTAGGAGCACTTTCAATTAATGATAAATCTCTTATTCCAACTAAAGACATTTGTAAACTTCTAGGTATTGGTGTTGCTGAAACTGATAAAACATGTACATTTGATTTCATCTTTTTAATTTTTTCTTTTTGTTCAACACCAAAACGATGTTCTTCATCGATAACAAGAAGACCTAAATCTTTATATTCTATATCTTTACTTAATAATCTATGTGTTCCAAATACTATATCTGTTTTTCCTTCTTTTAATTTTTTTATTTTTTCAGATATTTGTTTATCAGTAAAGTGTCTATTTATTATATCAATATTTATTCCATAGTTAGCAAATCTCTTTATTGCTGAATCATATTGTTGATGTGATAAAAGTGTTGTTGGACATAAATATGCAACTTGCTTTCCATTTATAACAGTTTTAAACATTGCTCTAAATATTACTTCTGTTTTTCCATAACCAACATCACCACATAATAATCTTTCCATTGGTCTTGGTTTTTCTAAATCTTTTTTTATTTCAATTGAAGCTTTTAATTGGTCAACAGTTGTTTCATACTCAAATTCATTTTCAAATAGTAATTGATTTTCATCATCTTCTTTAAATGGTTCAATTGTAGCTTTATTTCTCTCTTTATATATTTGAAGTAATTCACTAGTAATATTTTTAATTCTTTGTTTTATCTTTAATTTTGTTTTTGTCCATTCAACACTATTTAGTTTATTAATAGTTGGCTTTGCCCCTTCTTTTGCAGCATATTTATATAGTTTAGAAATATCTTCAACGGCAACATATAATTTATCATTACCCTTATATTCTATTAAAATATAATCTTTCTTAAATCCATTTTTTTCAATAGTAGTAAGGCCTCTATAAATACCAATACCACTTTTTCTATGTACAACATAATCTCCTATTTCAAGGTTATCTATAGACATAATTCTAGTTCCGTAAGAAATATCTTTTAATCTATTATTTAAGTTATACGTACTAGTTAAATCATATTCTGAAAAATAATAATTATTATTGTATACAAAACCATGATTAAGAATTTCGTTTTCTATCTTAATCTTCTTATTCTTTGATTTAACAAATTTAACTAAAGTATCATTTTTTGTATATAAAATACCATTATTCTTTTCTATATCATGTAAAAACTTTTCTTTATTATTTTCATATTTATCTATACTTTTTGCTTCAATAATTAAATCACAATTTTTATTGTTAATAGTTTCAATAAAAATATCTTTATCACTCTTTAATTCTTTTAATTTAAATATCTCATTTTCTATTTCTAAATACTTAACTTGTGGTAATAGCATTTTTTCTTGTTCAACTATTTGATTATAGTTATTATAAATAATTAATGGATTATCAATATAATCTATTAAAGATGATGAAATATCATCATAGTCATCTTTTATTACACCTATTGTAATTTTATCTATACTATTTGTTGTTATTTGTTTTTGAGGATCAAAATATTTAATTTTTTCAATTTCATCATCAAAAAATTCAATTCTTACTGGTTTATCTTCTCCAATAGGAAAAACATCTATTACAAATCCTCTTACTGCATATTCAGATATATCATAGACCATACTATCTCTTTTATATCCTATATTATCTAGCTTTTTAATTAATTCATCTCTTTGTATTTTTAAACCTGTTTTTAACAATATTTTATTATCATTATATTTACTTTTAGAAGGTAATTTTTTAATAAAACTATTTAAATGAGCTATAACTATTTTTTTACTATTATCATTTAGTTTATTATATAGTTTACTTCTCATATATAATAACTCTGGAGAACTAGCA
Source organism: uncultured Mycoplasmatota bacterium (assembly GCA_946528555.1). The sequence continues at coordinate 12,823 of CAMMYS010000009.1, read as the reverse complement.
ATTGCTCTTTTAGTTATATAATCATCTTCTGGAAAAATATATACATCATCAATATATGTTCTTAATTCATTATATGTTTCTGTAGCTTCATTTAATGTAGGAAATACTAATACAATATTTTTCTTACACGTTAAAAAGATATATAACATTAATTGATTATATATTTCATTTTTACTAACTGATATCTTTTTATATTTATCAATATCAAAATCAAATAGTTTTTTATATAAAGTACTATTCATTATTCATACCATTATATTTATCCATTAGTTCATCTATTGTTAATATACTAAAATCATCAATAATATTACAAATTGTTGGGTATAAATTATTTAATTTTTCAGTATCTTCTTTACTGAACTTACCAAGAACATAATCTATTAATTCCTCTTTAGGCATAGATATACCCATTTTTACTCTAGCTATATCTTCTGTATGTAATACACTAATAATATTTTTAATACCATTATGTCCACCATCACTGCCTTTTCTCTTAATTTTAAATGTTCCAACTTCAAAATTTTTATCATCATATATAATTAAAATATCTTTTTTATCAATATTATAAAAATTAACAAACTCTATAACAGCATTTCCAGAAAGATTCATATACGTTGTTGGTTTTACTAATAACATTTTTTCATTGTTAACAACTTGTTCACAATATTCTGCATTAAACTTTTTCTTAAAACTTAAATTATTTTTTGCAGCATAAAAATTAATTGCATTATATCCACAATTATGTCTAGTTTTTTCATATTTTTTACCTGGATTACCAAGACCAACAACTAATTTCATATTAATCCTCCTTATACATATTATATAATTTATTTTTACTTATATTATACTTATCTGCTGTTTCTTTAATAGCATCTCTTTTTGAATATCCATTCTTAACTAAATTGTTAATAATTTCTTGATAATTATTATTATCTTCTTTTACTTCATTATTACCTTCAACAACTATTACAATTTCTCCTTTAAAATTACACTCTTTAAATATATTGCTAATATTATCTCTTACTACTTCTTCATGTAATTTAGATATTTCTCTAACAATAGCTATCTTTCTATCTCCTAGAACATCTAATAATAATTTTAATGTTTCTTCAATTCTATGAGGTGCCTCATAAAATATAATTGTTTGTTTTATTTCTTTCAAATCAATTAATTCTTTTTTAGCTATGCTTCTTTTACTATCCAAAAATCCATAAAATAGAAACTTTTGATTACTAATACCTGACATATTAATAGCAGGTAATAACGCACTAGCACCTGGTAAAGCAATAACATTTAGATTGTTTTTAATTACTTCATCTACTATAACATTTCCTGGATCACTAATTAATGGTGTACCCCTATCAGTAACATAGCCTATATTCTTGCCACTTTTTAATATTTCAATAATTTTATTTTTATGCTTCATTTCTGTATATTTATGACAAGATTCTACCTTTTTATTAATATCAAAGTATTTTAATAAATTCATTGTTTGTCTTGTATCTTCTGCATATACAATATCAACCATTTTTAAAGTATTAATACCCCTAATAGTAATATCATCTAAATTACCAATAGGAGTTGGTATTAAATATAAACTACCATAATTAGTTTTTTCATAACTTTTTTGTATCATATTTTCACTTTCCAAACATCTTTAATACTTCTTTTGTATAACTTCCATCATCATTATGAACATACAATGGATCTAGTATTTTTAAACCAGGTTTACCATTTTTATGTCCATCAATTAAAACTAAATTTGATTCTTTTCCAATTTTTGGATATATAAATCTAATTCTTTTTGGTTCTATGTTATTCTTTTTCATACATTCAATTATTTCAATTAATCTATCTGTTCTATGAACCATACATAAAGAACCATTATTCTTTAATAATTTTTTTGATACTCTCATTATATCATCTAAATTGATATTTATTTCATGCCTAGCAATTGATTTTACACTATTGTCATTCAATATACTATTCTCATTTAATCTAAAATATGGTGGGTTACATGTAATTAAATCAAATGTATCCGTCTCAAAATTACTGTCTATTTTACGTACATTTTCATTAATAATTTTAATTTTTTTATCTAAATTGTTAATTTTTACACTCTTTATTGCTAAATCGTATATATTTTTTTGTAATTCAACACCTATTATCTTAGCATCTGTCATTGTAGATAGTATTAAAGGGATTGGTGCATTTCCTGTACATAAATCCATAATTGATTTAATACTTTTATTTAAACAACAAAAGTTTGGAAGCAAAACTGAATCCAAACTAAAATTAAAATATTCTTTATTTTGAACAATTTTCAAATTATCAAAATAAACTAAATCATTTATTATTTCTTTTTCTGTCATTTTTTCTAAAATCTTTTCTATTTTTTTGTTCTTCTTTTTCTTTTCTAACATCAACTTCTATTTTATTATTCTCTTCATCAATTGCTACATATATTTGTCTAGGAATATCTAGTGAAATAACTGTATATTCTTTATCATCCTTTTTAATTTTATCTCCTACTTCTGGAAGATCCTTTCTATATTCAGTATATAAGTTATCTTCATATTTTAAACAACATAATAATCTACCACATAGTCCATTAATCTTAGTTGGATTTAGTGCTAAGTTTTGATTTTTAACTTGTGCTATACCAACTGAATCTAAATCATTTAAAAATGATGAACAACAGAGTTTTCTTCCACATTGACCTATTCCAGATATTTCTTTTGCTTTATCTCTAGCTCCTACCTGTCTTAATTCTATTCTAGTTTTATAAATTCCTGCTAAAGATTTAGCTAAATCTCTAAAATCAACTCTATTGTCTGCTAAAAATTGAAATACTAATTGTTTTTTATCAAATGTGTAACTAGCATCTATAAATTTCATATCTAATCCCATTTCATCAGATAATTCTTGCGCTTTTATATTAGCTTCTTTAGCTTCTTTTATATTCTTTTCATTTTGCTTAATATCTTCTTTAGAGGCTTTTCTATATACTAAAGAATGATCTTCTTGTTTAGAATTTTCAACTACACTAACAACTTTACCAAATTGTAATCCCCTCTCAGTATTAACAATAGCATAGTCGTCCTTTTCTATTTCTATATTATTATCAAGAAACATGTATGGTTTTCCACCTTTTTTAAATTCTACATTAACAATTTTCATTTTTGCACCTCCACATTTCTATAATAAACCTATCAATTATTAAGTTTTTATTAACTGGAAATCTTAATAAATTGATATTATCATTAATAACTATTATTTTTCTTGATATTTCATCAATATTATTATTTTTACAAATTATATTATTTCCACTACTTTTTAACATTTCTTTTAATGATTTTTCATATTTATATAATACATTATTTAATATTTTAAAAAATACATTTCTATCACTTATTATACTATAAAAATCATAGTTTTTAGCTATTACTTTTAATTTATCTCTTTCAATAGCATCTATTATTTCATCTGATATTTTACTTATTTCTTCATCTTCTATTTGTGAAGATGTTGTTGAAGAAACAAATATTTTTTGACATCTACTATAAATTGTATCTTTTACTTCATCAATATTACTTGATAATAAAAATGCATATACATTTTCTGGTGGTTCCTCTAATGTTTTTAACAAAGCATTGCAAGAAAAATCATTTAATTTATCTGCATTCTCAATAATATATATTTTACAAGAATTAAATTGAGAAGTACTGTTAATCTTATTAATAAGGTCTTTTATATCCTCTTTTTTAACACCATTTTCATCATCTTTTAGAATAATAATGTCTGGATTATTCTCAATATTATTCAAATTATTAATAAAATATTTCTTAATCACTTGTGATAATTCTTCTTTAATATCATCATAAAAAACATTCCCAATTAAATAAGAATGACTAATTTTATTTGTTTCATATAAATTGTCAAAATATTTTAATAATTTTTCCAATTTTCTTCCTCCAAATACATAATATATTATATTATTTTCTATTTAAAAGTCAAAGCAAAATAAAACTCCTAAAAGGAGTTATGAAACTGTTTTTCTATCATCTAGTGCTTTTGAAATCATTATTGGATCTAAATATTCAATATCACTACCCATAGGTATTCCATAAGATAATCTAGATACTTTAACATTTTTCTTTTCCAGTAATTTTTGAAGATACATAGAAGTTACTTCACCTTCAATACTTGGATTTAAGGCTATAATAATTTCTTTAACTGAATCATTTATTCTATCATTAATAAGTTTTGAAATGTTTAAATCTTCTGGATTAATACCTTCAATTGGTGAAATTAGACCATTTAAAACATGATAATAGCCTTTAAATTTACCAGTTTTTTCTATGAAAAATACGCTTTTTGAGTCTTCTACAACACAAATTGTAGATACATCCCTATCACCATCAGAACATATTTCACATGTATCATAGTCACTTAAACAACCACAAATATTACAATTTTTTATATTTTTTTTAAATTCTAATAGTGCATTTGATAGATTTGTTATTTCATCTATGTCTCTTTCATACAAAGAATAAACATATCTTTCAGCTGTTTTTTCTCCAACTCCGGGTAAAATAGTTAAATTTTCTACTAAATTACTAAAACTTTTTGGAAGTGGCATTATTAAAATAATCCTCCTAATCCACCTGTTAATCTACCTAGTTTCTTTTCTTTTTCATCCTTTATTTGATCTAATACATTATTAATAGCAACTAATAATATATCTCCTAACATTTCTTCGTCTTCTAATAGATCTTCATTCTTAATTTCAATTTTTGTAACCTTATTGCTACCTAAACATTCAACTAATACATTTTCATTTTCATAATTAAATGTTTTTTCATCGATTGCCTTTGTTGTTTTTTCAAGTTCTGCTTGAAGTTTTTTTGCTTGTTGCATCATTGCTTGCATATTCATAATTAATTACCTCTCATTCCTCATTAGTGTACTCATCTCCAAATATATCTTCTATATTGTCTTGCAATACACTCTTTTTCTCTTTTTTCTTCACATTTTCTTCAATATATTCATATTTTATATTATTTTTAACATTATTGATATACTCTTCTTTAAGAATTTTCCAATCATCGTCTGATATTGCTATGACTGCATACTTCTTCTTATATATTAATTTAAGAAGTTTTTGTACTTCTTCTAGGTTAATATTAAATAAATTCTTATCAATGTCTTTCTTTAATCTAAATATAACATTCTTATCAGATACTACTTCTGGCTTAGATTTTAATAATAAATTTGCTATTGAAGTATATTCTTTATTAGATATATAGTCGTTTACTTCATCAAATTTATCAATAAATTCGTTCTTTAATTCTTTATTAGCACCATAAAATGCATTATTTATTCTTATTTTTTCTAAATTTTCATCAACATCTGCCTCTATAATTTTTACTTCTTTTTGTTCTTTTGCTTCCTTAATTTCAGGGGTTTTTTCAATTTTTACTTCTTCTTTTAATGGTTTTGTTGATGTTTCTTTTATTTCTTCCTTTTTTGATTCGATTGGAGTTTCATTTATAATAACTTTTTCTCCATTTTTATCACTAAATAATAATAAAATCTTAAGAAAGTATACTTCTACAAGTATCCTTTGATCATTACTTCTTTTAAGTTCATTCCTTAAATCTAGTAAATATTCTGTACATTTAAATATTTTAGATACATCAATCCTTGCGAATTCTTTTAATTCTTTTTCGTAACTAGCTAAAAAGTAGTTATTTGAATTATTATATATAATTATATCCTTTAATATATCAATCATTTTATTACATAAATACATGTAATTCTTCTCTGTCTGTGAGTATTGTTCTAGTAAATTAAACGTTTCACTCATATTATTGGCAAACATTTGTTTTAATAAATTAAATATATCATCATTTTTAATATATCCTGTAATTTCATAAACATCATCTAAAGTTATTTTTTCTTTATTTAATGATAGTACCTGATCAAGTAAATTTATTGCATCTCTTAAGCCACCATTACTAAGTTTTGCTATAAACTCAATTATTTCATCATCTAGTTCTCTTTTTTCTATTTCTAAAATGTATTTAATTCTTTTAACAATATCAGATGTTTTAATCTTTTTAAAATCAAATTTTTGACATCTAGATACTACAGTCACAGGAATCTTATTAAATTCTGTTGTCGCTAATATAAATATAACATGACTTGGAGGTTCTTCTAATGTTTTAAGTAATGCGTTAAAAGCACTTTGAGATAACATATGAACTTCATCTATAATATATACTTTATATTTATATTGTATTGGTAGTAACTTTGTATTATTTCTTATTTCTCTTATTTCATCTACGCCATTATTACTGGCAGCATCTATTTCAACAATATCAATTTCTTCACTTTGATTCTTAGTACATACTTCGCATTCACCACATAAGTTTCCATTTTTATTATTTAAACAGTTAACAGCTTTAGCAAATATTTTAGCAATACTTGTTTTACCTGTTCCTCTGGGCCCACTGAATATATAAGCATGACCAATTTTGTTTTCAACTATACTGTTTTTTAATATGCTTACTACAATTTCTTGTCCTACAACATCATCAAAGTTACTAGGTCTATATTTTCTGTATAATGATATGTATGCCATCTCGTTTCCTCCTGTAATAATTATATCAAATTACATAGTTTAATACTATCTTTTATTAACAAAAAAGTCCTTTATTTTTAGCCTAAATTCAGCTAATGTGCTAGGATTTATCTCCATCTTTTTATAATCTATTTTACTATTACTTTCTTTTTCACTTTCCAATATATAATATACTTTTTTTATTCTAACTTCTTTAATAACTTCCTTACACATATTGCAGGGATATAATGAACAATATAATTCACAATCATTTAAATTATTCGTCTTTAATTTTTTTGCTGCTTTTTTTATGCAAAGTATTTCAGCATGTGCTAATGGATCATTGTTTTTAACCTTTTTATTATAATCTTTAGCTATTATCTTATTATTGTAAGTTATTACGCATGCAACTGGTACATCATCATTTAATTTAGCTTTATCACATAATGTATTTAATATTCTTATTATTTTATTATTCATAATATTCTCCAATAAAAAATGTGCACACGAATAAATTATTTAAGGCTGCTATCTTCCGATTCTGACCTGGTTCATAAAATAATTCGTTGCACAAATAAATTATATCTATTTTTAAATAAAAATCAAACTATTTTTATAATGTTCCACGTGGAACATATATTTATTGTCCTATTTTGGGTACTTTTTAATATAAATTATTTCCCGGGAAATATTTTTTTATATAGTTACAATCGTATAATATATGTTATTTATTGAATGTTCCACGTGGAACATTCAATATTCTATTATATTTATTATATTCAAACTCTGATTTTATTGATTAATTATTAGTTAAAATTATTTCCCGGGAAATAATTTTAACAGTCAAACTAGAATTCAATGTATCTAATGCAATTATTATTTTAATGTTCCACGTGGAACATCTGAAGTTAATAATTATTAAACAAATTAGTATTAATTGGTTATTTAATATTTTAAAAAATATTTCCCGGGAAATATTTTTTTTATAATTTAACTTATGATTATACACTATTATTTATTTAATTATAATCAATGTTTCACGTGGAACATTGATTTGTTTTTAACTATAATACACATTATTTAGCTCCAAAAATTATTTCCCGGGAAATAATTTAACTATTAATCATAGTAATAATCAGACTTTTTGAATAATGTTCCACGTGGAACATTCATAAATTTGCTTTATTATTCAAAATAAAAAATATTTCCCGGGAAATATTTTTTATTAATAATGTTATTCTTCAACAGGCTCTTCAGAAGAATTTTCTTCTTCATCTTCCTTTTCTATAACAGATATTGAAGCAACTATATTATTTTCTTTTAAGTTGATTAGTTTAACTCCTTTTGTAACTCTACCCATTTGAGAAATAGAAGCTACATCCATTCTAATAATAGTACCATTGTTAGATATTATCATTAGATCTTTATCATTTGTAGTTGATTTGAATCCAACAATCTTACCTGTCTTATCAGATATATTAATTGTCTTAACTCCTTTACTACCTCTCTTAGTTTCTCTGTATTCCTCAATTGGTGTCTTTTTACCATAACCATTTTCTGATACAACTAATAATAACTTACCTGGTTCTGATATTTCTGCACCAACGCATATATCATTTCCTAAGTTTATACCTCTAACACCAGAAGCTGTTCTTCCCATGATTCTAATTTCATTTTCATTAAATCTTACCATTCTACCATTTGAAGAACACATTAATATTTGACTATCTCCTTCTGTTACTTTAACAGATATTAATTCATCATTCTCTTTTAGTGTTATTGCAATCTTACCAGATTGTCTAATATTATCGAATTCTTTCATTAATGTTCTCTTAACAAGACCATTCTTAGTACTAAATATCAAACATTTATTTGCATCTTCTTGATTACTACGAAGCATTGTATTAACCTTTTCATCTTTATCTAATGCAAGTAAATTAACTATTGGTAGTCCTTTTCCAACTCTTGAATACTCTGGAACATTATATCCTTTCATTCTATATACTTTACCTTTATTAGTAAAGAATAATATATAATCATGTGTATTTAAAGATAATAATTGTTCTACGTAATCATCATCAGTTGTAGTAATACCTTTAATACCAACACCGCCTCTGTGTTGAGTCTTATAAGTATCTTTTGGTAATCTCTTAATATAATTCTTATTAGTAATAGTAACAATTATTTCATCTTGTGGTATTAATGCTTCATCTTCAATATAATCAATTGCTGTCATATCAATGGTTGTTCTTCTATCGTCACTATATCTATTCTTAATATCCAACATTTCTTTCTTAATAATATCAAGAACTTTTTGTTCAGATGCAAGGATTGATTTTAATTCTTCTATTTCTTCTAATAAAGCTTTTAATTCAGCATCAATTTTATCTCTTTCTAATCCAGTTAATCTTCTTAGTTTTAATTCTAATATTGCTTCAGATTGAATTTGATCTAAACCAAATTTTTCCATTAATTTTGATTTAGCTTCTTCATCTGTTTCAGCATTTCTAATAATTTTAACTACTTCATCTATATTGTCAAGAGCAATCTTATATCCTTCTAATATATGAACTCTTTTTTCATCTTTAATTAGATCAAATTTTGTTCTTCTAATAATAACTTCTTTTTGATGATCTATATATTTAGATATTATTTCTTTTAAACTTAATGTTTTAGGTGTTAATCCATCAAGCATTAAGAATATAATTCCATAATTTACTTGGAAAGATGTATGTTTATATAAATTATTTAATACTACTTGTGGATTTGCATCTTTCTTAAGTGTAATAGTAATTTTAACACCATCTTTTAAATCAGTATGATAATCAGAAATACCATCAATAATCTTATTATGAACTAGTTCTGCTACTTTATTTTTTAATTCCATTGTATTAACACCATATGGAACTTCAGTAAATATTATTGCATTATGACCATTATGTTCTTCTATTTCTGCTTTACCTCTAATAGTTATTGATCCTCTACCAGTATCATAAGCTTTTCTTATACCAGAATTACCTAAGATAATTCCACCAGTTGGAAAATCTGGACCTTTAATATATTGCATTAATCCATCTGTATCAATATCAGGATTATCAATATAAGCAACACAACCATCAATAACTTCACCTAAATTATGAGGTGGAATATTTGTTGCCATACCTACAGCAATTCCCATTGAACCATTAACTAGTACGTTTGGAAATCTTGATGGTAAAACTTTTGGTTCTTTTCTAGTTACATCAAAGTTATCATCCATATCAACTGTATCTTTATTAATATCTCTTAATAATTCTAATGATATTTTAGCTAATCTAGATTCAGTATAACGCATTGCTGCAGCGCCATCACCTTCAATATTACCAAAGTTACCATGGCCGTCTATTAACATATATCTTTGGTTAAAATCTTGTGCAAGTCTAACCATTGCTTCATATATTGATGAGTCTCCATGTGGGTGGTAATTACCCATAACTTCACCAACTGTTTTTGCACTTTTTCTATGTGGTTTATCTGGAGTATAACCTGATTCATACATTGACCATAATATTCTTCTATGAACTGGTTTTAAACCATCTCTCAAATCTGGAAGTGCACGAGAAGCAATAACACTCATAGAATATTCCATGAAAGATGTTTTTACTTCATCAACAATGTTATTATGATCTAATCGATCTCTTTCATGAAAATAACCACTAAAATTGTTATCTATGTCTAATTTTTCTTCATTTTCTTCAGATTTTTCAATTTTATCTATATTTTCTTCTTCCATTTTAACCTCCTATATGTCAAGATTTTGTACATATCCAGCATTTTCTTCTATAAATTTTCTTCTTGGTTCTACTTCATCACCCATAAGTTTTTCAAATATAGCATCTGCTGATATACAATCATCTACTGTTATTTTTCTAAGTACTCTTTTATTTATATCCATTGTTGTTTCATTTAATTCTTCTGCATCCATTTCACCTAAACCTTTCATTCTGGCTATTTCTGCTCTAGAACGAATATTTTCAGGTAATGAATTCATATAATCATTTAATTCTTCTTCATTTAACACATATTTTCTTGTTTTACCATGCATTATTCTAAATAGCGGTGGTTGAGCTGCATAAACATGTCCAGCTTCAACTATTGGTCTAAAAAATCTATAGAATAATGTTAATAATAATACTCTTATGTGAGATCCATCAACATCAGCATCGGTCATAATTATTATTTTGTCATATCTTAGTTTTGATAAATCAAAATATTCTCCAATTCCAGTACCAAATGCTGTAATTATTGATCTGATTTCTTCATTTCCTAAAGCTTTATCTTGTCTAGCTTTTTCAACATTTAAGATTTTTCCTCTTAATGGAAGAATAGCTTGAGTCATTGAATCTCTACCTTTTTTAGCAGATCCTCCGGCACTATCTCCCTCGACTATAAATATTTCAGAAACAGATGGATCTTTACTTTTACAATCTGATAATTTTCCAAAGAAGTTTGTTGTTGCTAAATCACTTTTTCTTGTAGCTTCTCTAGCTTTTTTAGCTGCCATTCTTGCATTTCTTGCAAGTATTGATTTACTAACTATTATTTTTGCTTCTTCAGGATTTTCTAATAAGAATTGTTCATACCCTTCAGCAAAAACACTATCTGCTAAATTTTTAACTTCAGAGTTTCCTAATCTTCCTTTAGTTTGTCCTTCAAATTGAGGATTTGGATGCTTACATGATACTATCATTGTAAGTCCTTCTTTTACATCATCAATTGTTAAATTTTCATCATTTTCTTTTAATATTTTATTCTTTCTAGCATAACTATTTGTTACTCTTACAAGTGCTCTTTTAACACCTTCTTCATGTGTACCACCATCATGTGTATTAATATTATTAACAAATGAATAAATATTATCATTATATCCATTGTTATATTGCATTGCTACTTCGAATATTATTCCATCTTTTTCACCTGTTAGATGAATAATATCATCATGTAATGGTGTTTTTCCTTGATTAATGAATCTAACATATTCACTAATTCCACCTTCATATAAGAATTTTTCACCTTGAGTATCTTCTTCATCCCTGTCATCTCTTAGTGTTAATTGAAGACCTTTATTTAAGAATGCTAATTCTCTGGTTCTAACTTTTAATGTTTCATAATCATATATTTCAGAATCAAATATATCTGGATCTGGTTTAAATGAAACTGTAGTACCTGTTCTATCTTTTTCACATTCACCAATTACTGTTAATTTTTGAACTGTTTTTCCACCATTTTCAAACTTAGCTTCATGAATTTTTCCATCTCTATATACTGTAACAGTAACCCATTTAGATAATGCATTTACTACTGAAGCACCAACTCCGTGAAGTCCACCAGATACTTTGTATCCTCCTCCACCAAATTTTCCACCTGCATGAAGCACAGTATAAACTGTTTCAACAGTAGAAATTCCTGTTTTTGGATGAATTTCACATGGAATTCCACGTCCATCATCTTTAACTGTTATTGAATTATCTTTATTAATAATAATCTCAATATTTTTGCAGTAACCAGCTAAAGCTTCATCTATTGAGTTATCAACAATTTCCCATACTAAATGATGAAGTCCTTTTAAATCTGTTGTACCTATGTACATACCTGGTCTTTTTCTTACAGCTTCTAACCCTTCTAAAACTTGAATATCATTTACACCATAATCACTATTCATATCACACCTCTTTGTCTAAATCATATATTTTTGCTTTTTTTATTATATTTTTATTAATATTCTTTAAATCAGTTGTCGTTATAAATACTTGTATATTACTATCTAATGATTTAAATATATTATTTCTATTTTTTTCATCCAATTCACTGAATAGATCATCTAACAATAATATTGGATATATTTCATAATCATTTATAAATATTTGAACTTCCGATAATTTCATAGCTAATACTATTAGTTTTTGTAATCCTTGAGAACTATACTCTTTTGCATTATTTTCATTGTGTATAAATTCATAATCATCTCTATGAATACCAAAATCAGTCATTCCTATATTAATTTCTTTTTTTCTATTCTTTTTTAATTCTTTTATTAATTTTTCCTTATCATTTATTTCATAATCTGATAGATATTTAATATATAATCCTTTATTCTTTATATATTTATCAAAAATACCTTTAATATATTTGTTAATTGAATCAATATATATTTTTCTT
>CAMMYS010000008.1 GCA_946528555.1 uncultured Mycoplasmatota bacterium | reverse complement strand
TTCTTTTTTAATTCACTTAATGTAATTACTTTTACATTTATAAGAGAATTTATCTTATTTAAAAAAGATTCTTTTTGACTATCTTTTAAAATTATTATTTTATTGTTGTAATTATTCATATGACCTCATAATAATTATAACATAACAATTTATTTTTATTTAATAATTTGGTATATTATTATTGGTGAACAATATGGATGAATTAATTAATGCATATAGAGAATTAGGATATAGAAATGTTAAACCTGTTAGTACTCCTAAGGGAACTGGTTATTACATGGTCAATACAAATGGAAGTGGTTCTGTTTATTTACCACCAAGTGCTAGTAACGCATCAGCTGTAGTTGGTATGTATCCAGGAATGGGATCAGATTGGCAGAATCCTCAAAGTGGTACTGGTAACTATAGTGATTATATTAACGGAACTATTTTAAGTGGAAAAGCTCCAGAAGGAACAATATTAGTTTTTGCAGATAGATATGGAGGTTCTACTGCAGCTACAGTACCAAGCGTAGTTAATACAGCATTAAAAAATGGTGTTAATGTTACTAATGTTGGTGTTATGACATTTAGTGGTAGCGGTGAATCAGGAATGTATGCTGCTGGAATAGTTTCAAGTGAGCATTCAAATATAGATGTTAGAGTTATAAATTGTGATTCTTATACACATTCATATGTTCAATCAGTAATGACTCATGGTTCTTTGGATAAAAAAGAAGTTACAAATTTAGGAGCAAGACATTATAATGGTGTTTCTGAAAATATGAAAGGTAATGTCCTTGTTGTTAATTATATTCCAGATAAACATGTTAGTTATGAAAATTATGATGAAATGGTTGATGATATCAACTATATGGCAACTCATGGCCATAATACAATATTAATAACAGGTGAATCGGGAGTACATGGCGATTACCGAGTTAGTATATTAAATGATAATGGTATTGAATGGCTTGCTGGTCGTGGAGAAATTGATACGAGTTCTTTTGTAAAAATGCAAAAATATGACCCAGCTACTAAAACTTGGGTTGATTGTGATTTAAATGGTAAAGATTATAAAATGAAAGTTCTTTCGCCAGAAGAATTATATACTGAATTAAAAAATAATGGTGGAGATTTAAAAGCTTTTGCTTCTACATATGGAACTCAAGAAGGAGAAACAACTCTTGCTTCAAATTTATCATTTGTAAGTAACTCAATGGAAAATATTAGATCTAAAATTACTGAACATACTGATGTTGCTTATAATAGAGAATCAGATCATGAAGCCAGTATTTTAGGAGCTATGTATGGAGCTACTAATTACTATGGAACAGTAACAAACTTATTATATGGAAATATTAGTTCTGAAACTGAAGCTATTTATGGAATTGCTAATGCAATTTTCCAAATGGATGAGTGTTCATCTCAAATTGCTTCTGCTTCACTATCAGATGGTATTAGCAATATGTTTGCAACTACTAATCCTAGTGTAGCTGAACAATTAGAGCAATTAAAAAATGCTTCTGCTGAATTATTAAATACAACAAAAAATTCATTGATGAGTAATGAAAGATATGGTGATTTAAAAAATATTCTTGGAACTAAAGCTGAAGCTGGTAATGTTGGAAAATTAAGTATCAGTTCTTTGGATAGTGCTGTTAATTCTATAATTCCAGCTTTAGATGAAGAGGTTAATAAAGCAACAGCTTTAAATGCTTCTGTAGCAGATTTTATGTCTGGTATAGGAGCATCAAATATATTGCAAGGTGGCGTTTGGGATGATGTTAACCTTAATATGTCAAATGTACAGAACTTATTAAATGCTAATGTTAAAGCAGCTACATTTATTCAAGACTCTGTTAAAACAGCAATGGGTATTATTAAAGATTACATTGATAATGCCGCAGCTAGTATAAATGCCGTGGGCGGAACTGAATATGGTGGATTAGCTACTCTAGGTGAACTTGATGATAGCAAATTGCCTGAACTATCTGCTGCTCTTACAGAAATGCAAACTAAAATTGATGAAACTGATACTAAAGTTAGACAATTAGAAGCTTCAAGACATATGGTAGATGATGGTTATACAGATGAAAAAACGGGACAATTTGTAAAAACAGGAGAACATCAAGAACCACCAGAGAGTGAAATACAACCATATAGAGATCAACTTGCTAAATATAAAGAAATAAAACAAGTATTAAATACATATAAAGGAGTATTAGAAGGATTTGCTCCTGTTGTTCAAGTAGCGCAAGAAATTATTAATAGTGCTGTTGATCAAGTAACTTCAATGTATGCTAATCCTGTTCAAGATACAGATGGAAACTTAACATTTAATGCGGATTTCAATTTAGATTTAAGTCCATATTCAGATTATATAGATGTGTCTAAAGACTATAAAGGATTAATAAATGATTACTATAATAAATTAAACGAACCAACAACTCCAGAATCAACTAGTGAAGCACCTGAAGAACAAAATCCAGCTGGTAATAATCCTCCTGTAGGAGGCACTGATGATAGTGGGCCACGTAATGATGCGCCAGCTTCTCCAGGTAACACACAAACAATGGAACATAAGACTGAGGCTCCCGCTCATACTCCTCAACATGAGGGCCCTATAACACAAGAGCGACCAACAACTCCACAAATAAAAGAAGAGCCTAAAACCGAACCTAGTATTATTGAAAATAGAACTGAGCCTGAAATTGATGGTGGATCTCATGTTACTCCTTCTGGTAAAACAAATACTCAATTATTAAGCACTGAAAATAAACCAGAACCAAATATAAATACTACAAGTGATGCTATTATTGAAGATGTAGATCAAACTATTGAAGATGCATCTCCAAATGAATATCTTGAGGTTCCAATTGAAAAAGCCCCTATTGTAAATATAGATACATTAAATAAAGAGGTTGAAGTACAACCTGAAAATAAAACACTTAAAACAATGGGTATTGCCTCTGGTATTGGAATGGCTCTTGGAGCAGCTTCTTTAGGTGCACATTCTATCATCAAAAAGAAAGATGAAGAAAGTGAAAAAGAAGATTACGGATATAATAAATAAAAAGGAATATTTATATTCCTTTTTTATTTTAATTTTGATACAATTATTTTAGTTTGGAAGGTGAAAATATGAAAAAAGGGAATCCAGTTTTTACAGTTATTATAGGAATTATATTAGCAATAATGTTATTTTTCTTATTATATACAATTTATTGTGTAGTATATAAAGCAAGTAGAGATAGTGATTTTGCATTTTTAGGAGGTTATACAACATTTGTCAATCTAGAAGATAACATGGCTCCAGAATATGAAAAAAATGATTTAATAATAGTCAAAGAAGAAACATATTACACAACATCACAAGTTGTTTTATATAAATACAATACTTCTTATAGACTTGGAACAGTTTGTAAGACTTCTACATCTAAATACTATATGGGTAATTCAATGGATACTGCTCCAGAAGATCAAATAATAGTGGAAAGCACTGATGTTTTGGGTTCTGCATATAAGAATTTTGGTGCTGTTGGAGGAATATTTAATTTCTTAATGAGCCCAATAGCAATGATTATAACAGCAATTTTATTCTTATTATTTATTGCATTTACAAAGGAGAAATAATGGCAGTCGATAAAGTTAAACAATATTTTAAAAAATACAAGATGGAAAATAGAATAAAAGAATTTGATGTTAGTAGTGCTACTGTTGAATTAGCAGCACAAGCATTAAATACTGAAGGTAAAAGAATTGCTAAAACTATGTCTTTTAGATTAAAAGAAAAATATATTTTAATTGTTCTAGCAGGTGATGCTAAAATTAGCAATTCAAAGTATAAAGCTTTCTTTCATGAAAAAGCTCACATGTTAAAATTCGATGAAGTTGAAGATATAATTGGTCATCCGCCTGGAGGTGTTTGTCCATTTGCAATAAATGATGGAATTGAAGTTTATTTAGATGAATCATTAAAAAGATTTGAAACAGTTTTTCCAGCATGTGGAAGTACTAATTCTGCAATAGAATTAACAATTGAAGAACTAGAAAAATATTCTAATTTTAAAGAATGGATTGATGTTTCTGAATATTAAAAAAGTAGATTTAAAATCTACTTTTTATTTCTACCACTTTATATCTATTTGAAATTTTCTTATCATAAATTTATACATTTTTAAGAATAGTCTAAACAAACCTAAATTATAAAAAATTTTAACTATCCATAATTTAAAATTAACACCACCATGTGTAAGAATATAGTGTAATTTTATATATTTAGATTTCTTATATTTTGGAAAATTCTTTTTTAAATATTTATCATTCTCTTTTAATAACTTTTTAAAATCAATATCTTTATTATTGGATAATCTATACATTAAAGATACACCAATATGTAAAAATGCACTTGTATCAATATATTCTAATAAAGATTTATTTTCTTCTTTATAATAATTTCTTACTTCTATCATACTATCATATACAGATGGTAATAAGTCCATATTTATTGTATTCATAATTGAATCTTTTCTAATCATATAATAAATTAAACTTTCGTTAACAAATGTAACCTTTTTAGCATGTACATATAATAATTGTTGAAACATTAAATCATCTAATACTCTTGGTATATTATTCATTTTATACATGTTATCAAATAATTCTTTTTTATATATTTTATTCCATGGTGCTCCATTAAGCATTAATAAATAACTTGGTTTCTTTTTTATTTCAAAGTTATATTTACTACTTTTACACATTTCTCTAGAATATAATTTATTTGTATCTAAATCTATTCTATCAAAACCACATACTGCAATATCTGAATCATTTCTAATAGCATTACTATATAGTTTTAAAGCAAACTCTTCATTAACATAGTCATCGCTATCTACAAAACCAATATATTCACCAGTGGCCTTCTTAATACCATCATATCGTGCTTTCCATACACCTTCATTTTCTTTATTAATAACTTTTATTATATCTTTATATTTTTCTTCATATCTTAATAAAATATCTAATGATTTATCTTTAGAACCATCATTTATACATATTACTTCTATATCATCTAATGTTTGGCATACTAAAGAATCTAAACATCTTTTTAGATATTTTTCTACATTATAAACAGGTACAATTACACTTAATTTCTTTCTCGTTTTCATACTTTTATACTAACAAAATCTCATAATAAAAGCAAATCTATATTAATAGATCTGCTATTATTCCTACAATTACTCCTACAAAATAAACAATACATAATATTTTTATATTTTCTTTTATATTTTTATTAGTTTTAAATAATAATAGTATTCCTATACCACTACCAGTTAATAATCCAGATAATAATGTTCCAAAACTAATTAATTTTAATAAATATACTTGTGTAATTATTACACTAGCTGCACAATTAGGTATCAATCCTACTAAACTAGCTATGAAATATGATAATAAGTTTTTTTGACTCATAAAATTAGTTAATGCATCTTCTCCAATGAAATAAATTATTAATCCTATTCCAACATTAACTAATAATATAAAGAATGAAATGTTAATAGTATGTTTAATACTAGATTTAAATATACCATCTTCATTACAATGGCAATGTTCTTCATCACACATTTTTTCTATTTCAGTTATTTTTATAGTTTTACTTTTAATAGTAATTAAATCAATAATGTAACCTACTATAATACCTATTAATACTTTTATACCTATAATTTTTATTATTTCAATAAATGGTACTTTTTGACTAATCATTATAGGCAACATTTCATCACTTGTAGATAAATAAATTGCTATTAAAGTACCAATAGTAATAACTCTTCTAGAAAATAGATTTGATGCCATAGCACTAAATCCACATTGAGGAAGACCTCCTAATAATGAACCTACTAATGGACCTACTTTATGATTTTTAGATAATATTTTTTTATCTTTATTGCTTATTTTATGTTCTAAATATTCTAATATTAAAAAAGCAATAAATAAGTATGGCATTATTTTTAATGTATCTAATAAACCATCTAATATTACATCTATCATACTAATCCCTCCAAAAACTCGTTATATATTACCACATTTATTAATTTTAGTAAATATTAATATCCTATTGTTAAACATCTATCTAGATTTTTAACATCTTTAATTAATACTTCTCTTATATCACTAATTAAATCTAAAAATAATTTAGTATCTTCTGTTATTTTATCATTCCATACACCTAAATTATCTAAATTAAAAGTATAAATATCTCCACTTATATTAAAATAGAAATTATTAAAATAGCCATCTTCTACTTGTTCATGTGTCTCTATGTTTTTAACATTATGTAATTTTTCTTCATATTTAGAAATAACATTTAATACTTTATTACTATCTACAGTAAAATAACTATTTTCTAATTCTTCTTTTTGATCTTCATTGTTATATACACACCATACATTATCTTTTTTATCATTTGTTATTACTAATGTAGATATTTGAACTCCCCAAGCGTCAACTAAATCATATCTAAATATAATATTATATTTTTTATTAATATCTAAAATTAATTTATCATATTTTTTTGCTATTTTATCTTCTTCCTCATGTTCTTTTTCGTGAGGTAGTTCTTTCTTTTCTAATTCATCATATTCATCTTGTTCTTTATCATATAAATCTACTATGTCTTTTACATATTTATCATACATATTATCACTTCCTTATATCTGGTGTTCCATCTAATTTTTGCCCACTCATCCATATTTTCATTACTAATGAATGAGGTAATATTTTTGTTAATAATTTTTGTCCTCTATTTACAAATCCATAGCAAGAAATATCTTTATTAGTATATAAATCTCTAATAGCCAATTCCATTACTTTAGCAGGATCATACATAGCATTATAATTAATAACTACTTTTTTCTTTTTATCATCTATTGCTCTATCAAAGAATTCAGTTTTGGTCCAATAAGGAGTTACTGCTAAAACATGAATATTTTTATATTTTAATTCTTTATTTAAAGCCCTAGAATAAGATAATAAGAAAGCTTTTGTAGATGCATAGTCATTTATATATGGAATAGGTTGAAAACTAGCACAAGATACTATATTCATTATTTTAGAGCCCTTTTTCATATATGGTAAACTATAATCTATCATAGCAACAGGTGCTTTACAGTTTAAATCAATCATATTTAATTTAATACTTGTGTCAACATTTTCAGAGTGATCAAATACTCCAAATCCTGCACAATTAGCAAGTATTATAATATTTGGATTTTCTTGTTCTAATCTTTTATTATATTTTAATAAATCTTCTTCTTTACTTAAATCTAATTTAATTGGAACAATTTTATCACTAACTTCTTTTTTTAATTCTTTTAGTCTATCTTCTCTTCTAGCTATTGCCCACACTTCATCAATATTTTTTTCTTTTTCTAATATTTGAAGCAAGAATTCTTTTCCCATACCAGAAGATGCTCCAGTTATAACTATAATCTTTTTCATAACAATCACCATGATTAGTATACCATAATTTTACATATATTTTTTGTATAAATGTTATATTTTTTATACATAATTATATATTATTATGTATATTATTTATTTTTAATAGCAATTGTTGTAAAATAGTGTTAAAATATCTTATCTGTGTGAGGAGGTTAATATGAATATAGCTGAATATAGTAAAAGTCTAGATCCACTTGATGATAGAGAACAAGCTTTATTTAAAATGCTAGATGATCTAGAAAAAGATAGTTTTGAATTATTCGGAGAAATTGTTGATTTAGATGTTAATTCTTCTCAAGACATAGAAAAACTAGTTGTTAAAACTAGAGCTTTAATTCAAATATTTTTAGAAACAACAGAAGCTTTTAATCATTTATATGCTATTGAAGCAAGTAGTTATACATATATAGTAGGAAGATTATTACTAAAAAGTGGCTTTGCACTTACTACTTCCATTGGATTTATAACTTATAATATAGTTCAACAAATTAATTCGATAATAGCTGCTTTATTAAGTGTAACATTTTATTTATTAGTACAATTAAGAGCAAATAAAAAATTTGCTAACGAATTTATTGATACATATAATAAAACATTAAAATTTGATGAAGAAAAATTAAAAACAATACAAGATACTTTAAGTAATTGTTCAAGATTATTAAGTGGTAAAATTAAAAAATCTAATAATAATGGTTTAGAAAGTGAAATTATATATGCTAATTATTATTTATCTTTATTTTCAAATAATATGATTACATATGATGAAATAGAATCTTTACCTCTTGGTATTAGAAATATAATGACTATTATTTTAAAACAAAAATTGCATAAAAATAATAATGATTTATCAACTTTATTAAATGCATTTTATAAGAAAAATGAATTAAAATTACAAAATAAAAAGAGAATTAATTAATTCTCTTTTTTATTATGGATGTAATGTCATGCATGGTCCTGGTTGTTCTGGACAAGGAGGACATGGTGGCATTGGCATACATGGTGCTGGAGGACAACTTGGCCAAATAATTGGTAAGTTTGGATCCCATCCGTTACATGGATTAACTGGAACACATGGTTGACATGGTTTGCATCCATTTGGATGAGCTAATCTCCATCCCATTTCATTATATTGTTGTGTATAATCTTGTTGTTGTACTTTTTGTAATTCAGCATATGGAGGTATACGTAATACTTGACCTCTATATATTTTATTTGGATCTGTAAATTTATCATTAAAATACCAATTGTAAGTTGTTAATTTATCAACATCTTCTTGTTTTTTAGATTGATAAAATTTAGATACTATGCAATACATTGTATCGCCATCTTTAACTGTATAATATTGATCTTCAGATCCATCATATATTTGTACAGCTTGAGCTTCTTGTTGAACTGGTTCTTGTACTCCTGTAATGATAATTTCATTGCAGTTATAATCATAATATAAACCACCTTGTAATGATAATGTTTGTGGTATAGTTATAATTTGTCCTGGAAAAATCAATGCTGGATTTTTAATATGATTATAATTTGCTAATGCTAAATAATAATCAGGATTTCCATAAAACAATTCTGCTATTTTACCTAATGTATCTCCTTCTTTTACAATATAGTTTTGTGTGGCTGTTTCTTCGATAACTGTTGCTTCTTGAGCATTATTATCTGCTGCATATGCTGTTACTGGAACGCCAGCCATTACTGTGCCAGCTACTGCAACTGATAATACTTTTTTAGTTGTTTCGTTCATTTCCTTCACCTCAACTTTATTATACCATATCGATTATTAAATATACTAATTAAATTTAACCAAGTGATGAGCAAACTTATATACATTAACACATACAGCTCTACCAAATTTTCCTGGAAGACTTGCTAGTGATGCCAAAGTAAAATGTCTCATTTTTTTATATAATTTTGGATTTTCTTTTTTAATACTTGCCCATAATTCTTTAAATTGTTTTTCTCCCTCATCACTCATCATTAATCTAGAAAATAATACACCTACTGACATTAAGAAAACACATTCTCTATACATTATTTTTCTAAGCTTCTTATTTTTAATAGTATCTAGATCATATGCATTACATGCAAGTTTAGTAACTAATACTTGATGAGAACTTCTTTTAATTAACATTTCTTCATTTACTGATTGATCTGCTCTACCAATATAGTATTGATAAAAATCAAGATTTAAATAATATACAGTTTTTGTATTTTTTAGTGGTAAATAGATAAATAGATTATCTTCATAAAAACAATGCTTAGGAAGTTTAATATTAGTTTTATCTAATACACTCTTTTTATACATAAGAGAATGTAGAGATAAATATTGTGTGGTTTTAAATTTTCCAGTTTCATCCCAAGTCATCTCTTGATCATTTTTAAATACATTACTAAAATTAATTACTTGATTCTTTCTACCATCTGTATATGTATATACATAATTCATTACTATTAAATCTGAATCTATATTTTTAATCTTTTTTAATAGTGTTTTATATGCTTTTTCATCTACCCAGTCATCACTATCAAGAACTTTAAAATATTTTCCTGTAGCTACTCTTAATCCAGTATTAATACCTTCTCCATGTCCACCATTTTCTTGATGAACTACCTTAATAATTTTAGGATATTTTTTAGCATATCTATCAGCTATTTTTCCTGTATTATCCTTAGATCCATCATCTACAATTATTATTTCAACATCATCTTTTCCTATTAATAATGATTCTATACATTTTTCCATGTAATCTTGTGAATTATAACATGGCACTAAAAAAGATATATATTTCATATTTTTCTCCTTATTTTTTATTATTAAATATACCATCTATATCATATAAAGGCTTATTTTCGCTGTTTATGTTAAAACTTTCCATACTAAAACACCTTATATAATCTTATATTAATATCATATAATAATGTTATTAATAATTCAAACTTTAAATAAAAAAATCTTATTCAAAATAAGATCTTTTATGTACTAATTTCATGGAATCTTGATTATTTTTCCATTCTTTATATTCATCAGGCATACATATAGCACAAGGTCTATATCCTGCTTCTATGGCAGCTTTTTCATCTTTAAAAAACACTCTATATTTAATATATTGTCCTTTTTTAATCCATTTTAATGCTGAAGGGCAATCTAATTTTCCATATATTTTAAGTTTTTTATGGCCTCCTAGTGTTCCTGGGAGTATTACTTAAATACTCTTTTCCTTCTGGATTTATTAGTTTAAATTGTTTCCCTTGAGCCATTCTTATAGATTCCTTTAAATTATACATTAATTTTTCATATCTTTTTTTAGTATCTTCATTTCCTAATAAATATTCTCTTGTTCTTTCTTGCCCCTCTTCATAACCAGGTATTTCACCTAAAAATTGTTCTACTGTAAAATCAATAATATTTCCATCAATCAAATTATAATAATGACTTCCTGTTGATGCCATACATCTCATTATTTTACCACCAAAAAAGTCATTTATGATTAGTGCTGTAATTGCACATTGTCCTAAAGATGGATTTGTTTCATTCCATTCATTTCTTAATCCTGGTGAACAAGTTTCTTTAGTCCATGATTTTGATAATAATTCTTTTAATTCATTAATTTCCATAAACCCTCCTAATATAGATTATTTTTTATAAGCTCCATCAGTTTTACAATCATAAGTTTTAATAGTTCTATCTTCTAAAAATGCTCCTTCATAATTGATAAATGGTTCTGGTAAATCATTTATATCAGCCCATATTAATTCATCACATTTATCTTCTTCCATTATTTTAGGAGTACCTTTATACTCATTAAATTCAAAATAATAATCTATATATGGTTCTAATTTTTTACCATCAATTTCAAAATAATTTCTTCTTAATACAACATAACTGTTAATGATCTTATCTAATTCTAATTCAATACCAAGTTCTTCTCTAGCTTCTCTAACTAAAGCATCAAATTGATTTTCCCCTGAGTCTATGTGACCTGCTGGTAAAGCATAATAACCTGGCCATAATTTAGAACCCTTTCTTTTTTGCAATAGTATTTTATCATCTTGCATAATAATCATGTGCACAGCACCTTTAAATAATTCTTTCATAAAGACCTCCTACACTATTATTATAGCATATGAAAAGCAGATTTAAACTCTGCTTTACACTTATTAACATTTTATTATTAAGAAGTTGTTATCCTAATTTATCACCATTAGATACTTTTTTATCTGGAGTAATTAAAACAACCCCACCTTTACTATATGTTCCTAATACCAATATTTCTGACATGAAATCAGCAATTTGTCTTGGCGGAAAATTTACTACAGCTAATACTTGCTTACCAATTAAATCTTCAGGTTTATATACTTCTGTTATTTGTGCAGAAGATTTTTTAATTCCTATTTCACTACCTAAATCAACTTTTAATTGATATGCAGGTCTTTTTGCTTTTTCAAAGACTTTTGCTTCTACTATTGTTCCAACTCTAATATCTAATTTTATAAAATCTTCAAATGTTGCCATTATATCAACTCCTATAATTAAATTATAACATAAAAGAACGAATTCTCATCCGTTCTATATATCTTAAGCTTACAAACTCTTCTGTTGATTTACTATACCCAGTAATAATCTATTTACAATTGGAATTCTTTTTAAAATTTCAGTTATTAAAGGTAATAAAATTATTGTTCCTATAATTAAAATTATATAATTAAATATAAAATTATTAAGTTTAATATATTCAACAAGGATAAATGCTATAACAATTTGTATTGAATAATGAAGTACATAAAAACTAAAATTATTCTTATTCATATAGTTAGTGAATTTATTTTCAAAATCTAAGTATTTTTTACCAAGACCAAATGCTGACAAAATTACTAACCATATATAAATATTTGTAAATATGTTAGTTAAAAATTCATTAGATCCAAAGTTAGTGCCATAGTTTACTATTGTAAATATAATTCCAACAATTAATGATGTTATTCCTAATAGTATTGAAACACTTTCTAATTTTTTAATAATCTTATCGCTTGAAAATATATAATAACCTAATATAAACATCAACAAATATATTCCCCATCTATATACTGTAATAACTGGTGTATTTAATATAAATGAAGAACCCCAAACTAATAAAAATAATAAAAATAGAATTGGTAAATTAATTTTACTAAAAAGATCATCTAAAACATTTTTATTATCAATTTTTCTAATTAAAACTATTAATAAAGACGCTACAAATAAAACATGAGCATACCATAATGGACCAATTCCTATTAAAGAAAAAATAATATATTTAATTACAGATGGAACCATATTTGCATTACCAGCAAATATATCAGCATAATAATTTGTTGTCCAACCACTTATCCAACCATATACAAATATACCTACAATGCTTGGAACTAATATTCTCTTTGCTCTATCCTTAATAAATTCTTTATTGCTTTTATTTTTTAAAGAATACTTAGTAGAAACACCTGATACTACAAATAATAAACACATAATCCATGGATATGTAAAAACACATATAGTATCAAGTTCTTTAATTCCTTTAACACCAATATTTGAAATTACACCACTTGAATTAAAAATATAAAATACATGATATAAAATTACAACGCATAAAGTAATCCATCTTATGTTATCTAAATAATTCTTTCTTTTATTCATAACTATTTATCCTCATTTGGTAATATTTTATCCATAGTATCTTCTAATACTTCAGACTTAATTATAGCCATACCTTTCTTTTTATCACATAAAACAACAACTGAATCACCGGGTTTAATATCAAACATATCTCTTGCTTCTTTAGGAATTACTATTTGTCCCTTTTCTCCAACTTTAGCAATACCTACAAATTTATCTTTCATATTTTTCTCCTTTAAGTATAACCAGTTATACTTTTCATACTTAATTATATACCTATTTTATATATAAATAAAGCATCGCAATATTACTAAAAAAAGATGAGATTTTTTTCTCATCTTAATGTACGTGAATATCTTAATATTCTAATCGTTTTATTTTTCTCTTTTTATAAATAATATTATAACTGTAATTATAATAATTAATAATGGTGCTATTCTAAAAAATATCCACTCAAATGAGTGCCATAATGTTCCAATAACAGACCATTCAGGATTACCATAATCCCATGTTAAATATGGGCTACCTAATAGTGCTA
>CAMMYS010000007.1 GCA_946528555.1 uncultured Mycoplasmatota bacterium | reverse complement strand
AAGAATATTAGGTTTTTCAAATAATGGTCAAAAATATTTAAATAGTATTAAAAAAGATATTATTGTTCCTATAATAAATAAATATGATACAGAAAAATATAAAGTTTTAAATATAGAAAAAAGAGTATCAAATATTTATTCAATTATTTATGAAGATATATTAAATGAAGAAATTAAAAATAAACCATATAAAAAGAGTGAATAATCACTCTTTTATTTTGCTTCATACCAATTTTTACCATATTCAATACTTACTTTTAATGGTACTGATAATTTATAAATATTTTCCATTGTATCTTTAACTAACTCTTTAATTTCATCTAATTCATCATTTGGAACATCAAATATTAATTCATCATGAACTTGTAATAACATTTTAGTTTTATAATTCTTTTCTTTTAATAAATTATATATTTTAATCATTGCAAGTTTCAAAATATCAGCACTAGTACCTTGAATTGGTGTATTAAGAGCCATTCTATCACCCATAGATCTAATTAAATAATTAGTATTTTTAATTTCTTCAATTTCTCTTTTACGATTAAATAATGTTCTTACATATCCAAGATTTCTTGTTTTTTCAACTATATCTTTCATATATTTTTCTACTTCAGGATATAAAGTTAAATATTTATCTATATATTTTTTAGCTTCAGTTGGGCTAATATCTAAGTTTTCTCCTAAACCATATCCACTAATACCATATACTATACCAAATATAACACTCTTAGCAGTTCTTCTCATATTAGGAGTAACATTTTCATCTGGAACATCAAATATATCACTCGCAACATGTGTATGTATATCTTCACCATTTATAAATGCTTCTTGTAGACTCTTTGCATTAGAAATATGAGCAAGAACTCTAAGTTCTATTTGACTATAGTCACTAGATAATAAAACACTATCTTCACTAGGTAAAAAAGCTTTTCTAATTTTTTTGCCTTCTTCACTTCTAACAGGTATATTTTGAAGATTTGGTTCAATTGATGATAATCTACCAGTTCTTGTACCTGTTTGTTTATATATAGTATGTATCTTACCATCTTCCATAATATAATCATTAAATGTTTCTAAATAAGTAGTAAGTAATTTATTAAGGTTTCTATATTCAAGAATTTCATTAATAATTGGATGCTTATCAACATATTTAACTAATACTTCATGAGCAGTACTAGTAGCATTTTTACCCCTACCTTTAGGTAAACCAAGTTTATCATATAAAATATATCCTAATTGTTTAGGACTAGATATATTAAACTCTTCACCAGCATAGTTATAGATTGCATTTGTAAGATTATCTACTTTAATTTTAATATTTTCTTTTAAACCATCTATAACACTACCATCTACTCTAATACCTTCAATTTCCATAGAAGTAAGTACATCTATTAGAGGATCTTCTATATCATAATATAAATCATATAATTCTTCACTCTTAAGTTTATTATTAAACTCTTCATATGTATCATATAAAAATTTACTTTTCATAACAATTGTATTAATAATTTTATCTTCATCAAGTGAATTTTTCTTATTAATAATTGAATCATAATAAGGTATTTCAATACCAAAAGTAGTACTTAAATAAGATATATCATCCTTAACATTATAATTTAATAAATAAGCTCCAATCATAGTATCAAAACTAGATTCTATTTTAATATTTAATTTATTTAAATAAACATTATTCTTTTTATTATCAAATGTTACTAAAACATTTTTAAATAAATCTTTATTTAACATTAAAGATGCTTTATCAAAATAATATGATTTTTTACCATCATAAATAGATGCTCCTATCATATTAGCTTTATGATAATTAACATTATCAAGTTCTAAATAAAAACTATATTTACCTTCAATATTAATTTTACTTTTAACTATCTCAATATCATTAGTTACTTCAGTACTAACAGGTTTAATTGTTTTAAGAAATGAATTAAATTCTAATTCTTTATATTTTTCAATTAATTCATTTACTTTAGGACCATTATATTTAATATCTTCAAATGTATAGTCAAAATCAATATCTCTATATATTGTTGCTAATTTATATGAAAAATATGCATTATCTTTATCATTTATAAGTTTTTCTTTAGTTTTACCACTTATTTCATCAATATGTTCATATACACCATCTAATGAACCATATTTTTGTAATAAACTTAATGCAGTCTTTTCACCTATTCCTTTAACACCAGGAATATTATCAGAAGCATCACCCATTAATGATTTAATGTCAACCATCTTTTTAGGTTCTAAACCATATGTTTCAAAGAAAGTATCTTTATTCATCATTATGTAGTCTTTTTGTTTTAATAATTTAACATCTACTTCATCACTTATTAATTGTAAAAGATCTTTATCACTACTAATAATAGTTGCATTATAATTCTTATCTTCATCTGCCATCTTAGCAAAAGTACCAATAATATCATCAGCTTCATAATTATCAAGTTCTATATATTTAATACCCATTAAATTACATAATTCTTTTGCTATTGGAAATTGTATTTTTAAATCATCTGGAGTTTGAATTCTACCATCTTTATATCCTTCATATAAATCTTGTCTAAAATTATGACCTTTATCAAAAGCAATCATCATATATTCAGGTTTTTCTTCATTAATTATTTTATTAATCATATTAACAAAACCAAATAATCCATTAGTTGGTACACCTTTGGAATTTTTCATTAAGTTTCCTGTATATGCAGTAGCATAATAACTTCTAAATAATAAGTTATTACCATCTACTAAAATTGCTCTTTTTTTCATAATATCACCAATATAATTTTATCATAAATTAAAAAGCACTAAAAGTGCTTTTATTAAATACCTATTCTTTTAATTTCATCTTTTAATATTGCTTCTAATTCTTTTTTATGACCAGTACTTTTATTATTTAATTTATAGAATTGAACTAAACCATATGCAGGATATTCATTTCCTTCTACTAAAATTGGCCCTTTATCACTAAAAGCAACATCCCATCCAATATATCTTACTTGTGGTAAATCATAAGCAGCTTTTAAACACATATCAAAAGCTTCTTTAACGTGAGGTATAACCACTTCACTAAATTTTTTATGTGTTAATGGATGCTCTTCATAAATATTTCCATAATCATCAACCACATTACTACTAATTTTACCCTTATCATTCAAAGAAAAATATAAATCATTAGTGCATCCAATGACATCTTTACTATCTTGATTTATTCTAAGAGCATTACCAATTAAATGTGGTTTACCATCTTTATATAGAGTAATTATTCTAAAAGATGCTACTACATTTGGATTTAATTCATTTAATTCTTTACATTGATTTATTGCTTCTTCTACTAAGAATTGCTTATTGTCTCTTAAAGTTTTATATAAAGTTTTAGGATTTTCTTTTTCAACTTCTATTTTTCTAATACCTTGTCCACCTTCACCATGTAATTTTTTAGCAAATACTATTTTTTTATCTCTTAAAAAATCAACAAATTCATCAAGAGAAGACTTTTGCAAATTAATATATTCTCTTCCTAAGAATTCTTTATAATATTTATTAAAAACTAATTTATCATTTAATATATATGTATATTTAGGATCATTTAAATAATGAACTATTTTTCTAAAAGAACCCGCTGTTACAAAAGTATCTTTTTCTTCTTCTGAAATATTTAAATAGTTTCCTCTAAAATAATCTGTATAACTACAACCTCTTTTTAAAAAGTTTTTTGCCATATCAAATAAAATATATCCTTTAGATTTTCCACTATCTTTAACTAAAACATCAAGGTGTTTTTTCATTCTAGTTCTATCTATAGTCTTAAATTTTCTAAGTAACCACATATTTACACCCATATTGAATCATCCTCCAAATAAGTTTTATTATTGCAATTACCAACTTCTAACAAAGTTTCAGGTACTTCTTTATTATTAAATCTAGATAATTGTCCAATTGTAATACTTTTACCTAAAACTATTACATCATCATTAATATTAACTTTATCATCAACTTCAATCATCATCATATTCATACTCATTTGACCAATCATATGATATTTTTTATCATTTATAAGTACATATCTATTACTAGAGTGCCCTATTCCATTAGCATATCCAATTGGAAGGATTCCTACTAACATATCTTTTTCTATTTTACTAGCACCATATCCAATAGATTCACCTTTATTGATTTTTTTAATATCTAATAAATATGTTTTCATAAACATAGCTCTTTTAAGATCAATATCTATATCATAATTAATTTTACTAATATTATATTTTTTTCTAAAATATAATGTTCTCATATTACGTAATTTATTTTTAGTACCAGAATTTGAATAATGAGCATTCACATTATATCCATATAAAGCAATACCAATTCTAAATCCATTAGCAAAACCTAGTTTATC
The DNA here is from genome assembly GCA_946528555.1 of uncultured Mycoplasmatota bacterium. Next base: position 42,468 of record CAMMYS010000007.1, on the reverse strand, counting down.
ATGATTTAATAAACTATTAGAATTATATAAATGAACAATTGGAATCGATTTTAAATCAATATCTTTAGTAAGATATTTAAACTTATCAATTTGATTATCCCAATTTTTATCAAATATACCAGTAGTAGATAAATGTGTATATATTCCTTCTAAATCAATAAACTTATTATTATTTATTAATTTATAGCATTCATTAACATCATCTATTTCTTTTAAACCAAGTCTATTCATTCCACTATCTATTTTAATATGAACTTTTATTTTATCTTTTAAAATATTAATTAATTCTTTTAAATAATTAATAGAATGTATAGTTAAAGTAATATTATTTTTAATAGCTATATCTAAATCATCTAATACTATTGGTTGCATACATAAAACAGGTATATCTTTATTATATTTTCTAATTTCTAATGCTTCACTAATATATGAAACTGCTATATAGTTAATACCACCTTTAATAAAACTATTTACTACTTTATATCCATGACCATAAGCATTAGATTTTAATACACCTATTCTATATTTATAATCTTTAAACTTTTCACAAATACTTTTAGCATTATATTCTAAATTTTTTAAATTAATAATTACTTCTGTTTGTTTTTTATTCATGATTCTCCTTAATTAAGTGAAACTTTTTTAATAATCTATTAACATATTCACGACCAAAAACATCTGATAAGTTTCCATTTTTATATATTACAAATAAGTATATAAACATACCAAATAAACCATGAATTATTAATGATACAAATGATGTTAAATAATTATATTCATATTTAATAAATATCTTAGATAATAATACAGGAACTAATAAACAAGCAAATGGTAAAATTGTTTTAACTAATGTTTTTAATACATTTTTATAATTGAAATTTAAGTTTTTCTTTAAATATATTAATGACATACTAATAGATACTGTATAACCAATTATAGTTGCTAAAGATGTACCTATATATGCTGGTAATCCAAGTTTATTTAAAAGTAATATCATTGGAATATCCATACAAGCATTTGTAAGTAAACCAATAAATGTATTTAAATAAATAGTTTTAAATTTTTTCATAGCTTGTAAACTACTAGTTAAAACAGCATTAACACTAAAAAATACATGTATAATAGCAGTAGTTTTTAATATTAATGGTCCATATTCACTATTACCATAGAAAATAAAATATGCTTCATTTGAAAGTAAGAATAATAATGTAGCCATTGGAATAGTTATAATAAGAACTGTAGATATTGCTTGATTAACTTTCTCAATAACATTTTTATAATCTTTACATACAAAATAAGATGTAACATGAGGAATAATATTAGTTGTTAATGCTACAGATATAGCTGCTATAACAGCACATATTTTAGGAGACCAAGTAGATAATATACTTGATATTGTTTCCGCTGTTAAAGTATTATATCCAACCATATTTAAACCTTTGATAATAAGTTTAATATCAATTAAAGTATATAAATTATCTGTTACAGCAATTATTACAAGTGGAATACAATAAGTAAGAATCTTTTTAGCAAGAGTCATATTACTAATATTGTTTCTCTTATCAGATACTGGAAAAGCTTTTTTATTATTAGCTATTTTTCTTCTTAAATAAACATATGCAAATAAACCACCAAAGAATGTTCCAGAAAGAGCAACACTTACTCCTAAAGGAATACTACTTTTATATATTTTAATTGATACATATGATCCTAAAATAACTATTAATATTCTTACTACTTGTTCTATTACTTGAGCTATACTAGTAGAAGAAATGTATTTATGTCCTTGTAAATATCCACGTAATATACTTAAAAATGGAATTATTAATAAACAAAATGATATAGATTTAATAACTAAAGATACATCTTCTATACTATGACCATCTGTTTTATTAGATAAAATAAATCTTGCTAAGAAATCGCTTCCAAAAAATACCAAACAGAAAGATACTACTGCTAGTATTAAAACCATATATTTTCCAACTTTGTAACTTCTTTCCTTAGCATCATACATTTCAAGCGATAAATATTCACTAATAATCATACTCATCGCAACAGGAATTCCAGCTGTACTAATATTTAAAAATAAATTATATATACTATAAGCATAACTATATAAAGTACCGCCATCTTCACCTACTATTTTATAAAATGGTATAACATATACAGCACCTAATACTTTAATAAATATAAGAGCAATACTTGCTATTAAAGTACCTTGTATAAAACTATTTTTCTTAAGTTTTTTATCCATAATTAAAACAACTCCACTATTAATATTTTATCATATATGCATATAAAAAAGAAGTTATTTCTATAACTTCTTTTATTATAAATTTCTAGAGTTTTTTAATTCTTCTATACTCTGCCAAGCTTCTTCAACATGATTATTAAACTCGTTAATACAATCTTCTCTACGTACACTAAAATCAAATGGATAAATGCCATAAAATGTAAATGAATCAGGCAATTCATCAATTGTTTTATTAATAAATGCAATAAAATCTTCTTTACTTTTAACCATAAGATTATGTTGCCCTGAATTATATAATTCAATATTTAATTCTTTATATTTTTCTATATTGATATGTACTAAAAATGAACTAATATTTCTCATAACATCTGACAATTTTTCATTAATATTAGATAAATTACGATCAAATTCAGAAGTTAATAAATATACTAAATCTAAATTATTAATAAATTGCATTATTTCTTCTTCTGTAGAATATCTTTTTAATTCATCTATCAAAGAACGCAAGTCAGCTTTCATATAATATGATTGCATTTTATCTTTTCCAACAACATTTTCAATTAATCTAGCATTATCAACAAAATACCCATGAAAATTATTGTTTTCATCTTTTACAAAATATTTTTCACATAAATATTGAGTATATCCTTCATTTAATCCTTGTCCAAAATAAACTTCCTTTTCTGGATTTACTTGAGCAAAACCACTATATGTTATACCATCTTTTTCTATAGTACTACATAAATGAAGTAATTCATGAGGTAAATAAACTGGTAAATTATCATGATGATATATTATAACTTTATTTTCATCAAACCAATATGCAGCAGCTGTATGTTTCATCTTATACTTAGATTTATTATCAAGATTTTCAAAATCTTCAACTGCAAAAGTATTTAAATTGTTATGTAAAATATTTAGTGATTCATCATCAAAGTTTTGCTTGATTGTCTCTATAAATAATTTAATATCACTTCTATATTTCTCTTGTATATTATTTATATCAAAACTATCAATTTGTCTTAAAACATCTGGTGAAAATTTTACTTCCTTTATATTTACAGGAACTTTTGCCTTTAAAAATATATCATTATCTTGCTTAACAATAAAAGTTCTTATGATTGGAGCTGCAAAAATAATGCAACTAAAACCAATAAGTAGCATTTCTAATAATGATGCATCATTCATTTTTATCACCTAAAATCTTTTCTACTTCTGATTTAATTAAATTAAATTCATTTTCATCAGTAATTTCTTCCAATTTTGTTTTAGAATTATTATTAAAAATACAAATATAATAATTATTCTCATTATTAATAGTTTTTTTACCATCAGTATAAACAATATATTGTTTATCAGTAATACTAGACTTATATATTAATATTACTTCATATTCCATGGTTGTTCCATCATCTAAAACAATTTCCATTTTATTCATATAAACACCTCTATATTTCTATAATATCGCTTATTTCATCTTTTTTAGATACAATTATATCTATATTTTTATCTATTGCTTCCCTATTTACTTTGTATGCTAATTCATAAGTATTGTCATTTTCAGATATATGCATTAAACAAATTATTTTAGTATTATCACCAATAAATCTATTTAAATACATGGCGCATTCTTCATTAGATAAGTGTCCTTCATCACCAATATTTCTTATTTTAGTCATCTCATCTTTAGAACCATTCATTTCCATTTCAACATCATGATTACTTTCAAATAAATATACTTGTTTATTCATAAAATATTTATGATATTTAGAATGAATCATACCAGTATCAGTTATATATGCAAGTGAATTATCCTTAGTTTCAAATATATAACCATATCCTTTTTTATCATGACTAATTGGTACTTTTATAAGTTTAATATCATCAATATTATCAACATCATCAATAAATTCATAATTTTTTATTAATTCAGATTTACCATATTCATCAAAAGTATCTTTAGAAATATATATTTTCGTATTATATACTCTATTAAATGAATGAATGCTTTTAACATGATCGCTGTGAGCATGTGTCACTATTATAAAATCTAATTCATCACTAGAAACACCTATATCATATAATTTATTTTTAATATCATTGAATCCTAATCCAGCATCAATTAAAAACTTTTTATTTGATAATTCTACAAACGTAGAATTACCACTACTACTACTTCCTAAAACTACTATCCTCATACTATTCAAATGGCCCTTCTAGTGATTTAACCTTATCTAAATCAAAATCTTGCAAATCATTTAATAAACTATTTTTCAAATATGTAGATAATGCTTCAGGCACTTTTTCTGGATCAGCTATATCTAATCTAAATATATTATATCCACCAGCATATATACGTCTTTCCCCATAAGATTCTTTATCTACTAAAGGATAATTCTCATATTTATATGTTCTATTATCATCAGTTTTATTAAAAAGAATACTATTAGTATCTTTATCATAATCAAGGCTATAACGTACCTTATTATTCATATATAAAGTGTTATCTTTATACTCATAAGTTCCTGCAATTAATAATACATTTTGAGATGTTGGAAACAATAATTCAGAACTATAATATCTTAAAAATCTACCATCTTCAGTAAATACTAAACATCTATTTTCTGAAAGTATAGATGTTGTAAGAACATTAGTTGTAAGAAAATCATACATCTTTTTTTCTTCTTCTGTTCTTTCAACAACAGTAGTATTATTTTCTTCAACTGGTATTTCTTCCTTTTTACATCCAAATAATATTAAAACCATAAATAATATTAATAATATCTTTTTCATAAAAACCTCCTATAAATCAAATAGCGATAATTGAGATGATTCACTCATTCCATCAAATATACCCATACCTCTCATTTTATCAACTAGTGTTTGAGAAACTTTGCATCTATTTTGAAAATCTTCAATACTAATAAATGGCTTTTTCTTAGCTTCATTTTCAATATTCATAGCAACTGTTTCACCTAAACCATCTATTGTAATAAATGGAGGTATTATAGTTTTATCATCTTCTACTTCAAATATTTTACCTTTACTTTTATATAAATCAAATTTAGCTACTTTGATACCTCTTGCTGCCATTTCAAGTGCAACATTTAAACATTCTTTAATACCTGATTCTTTATTAGTAGCATCAAATCCTTTTTCTTTAATTTCAATCAATCTATTTTTAATAGAATCATATCCACCTATCATAGATTCAATATCAAAGTCTGTAGCTTTTGTACTAAACCATGATGAATAAAAATATACTGGCATATGTACTTTATACCAAGCTATTCTAAATGCACTTGTTACATATGCAGCAGCATGTGCTTTAGGGAACATATATTTTATTTTTTGACATGAATCAATAAACCAATCTTCAATACCAGCTTCTTCCATCGTCTTTCTATGTTCTTCCCAAGTTGCTTTATCTTTAGATGCCTTACCTTTACGAACAAATTCCATTATTTTAAATGCTTTAATTGGTTCTAAACCTTTATACATCAAATAAACCATTATATCATCACGACATCCAATAACTTCTTTAAATGGAACTTTAATATTTCCATCAGCATCAGGAGTACATAAATCTCTTGCATTACCTAGCCATACATCTGTACCATGTGAAAGACCAGATATTTTAACAAGTTCTGCAAATGTAGTTGGCTTAGTTTCATTAACCATACCAATAGTAAAATTAGTACCAAACTCAGGTATACCAAGTGTACCTGTAGGACACATAATTTCTTCATTAGTAACTCCAAGTACATCTGTACTAGAAAAAATACTCATAGTATCTTTATCATCCATAGGAACATCTGTTACATTAGTATGACTTTGATCTTGTATTTGTCTTAATTGAGTTGGATCACTATGACCTAAAATATCTAATTTTAATAAATCTTCTTCTAAAGAGTGATAATCAAAGTGTGTTGTTCTCCATGCAGAGTTTACATCATCTGCAGGATATTGGAATGGTGTAAAATCAGATACTTCCATGTAATCTGGAACAACAACTATACCGCCAGGGTGTTGACCAGTTGTTCTTTTAACGCCAGTTATTCCAATAGCAAGTCTTTCAATTTCAGCATTACTTTTATTAACTATACCTTTATCTTCAAAATATCCTTTAACAAAACCATATGCTGTTTTATCAGCTACTGTACCAATAGTACCAGCTCTATATACATTATCTACTCCAAATAATACTTTAGTATATTCGTGAGCACTTGCTTGATTTAAATCTGAGAAGTTTAAATCTATATCTGGTACTTTATCTGCATTAAATCCTAAGAAAGTAGCAAATGGCATATCTTGACCATCTTTTTTCATCATACTTCCACATTTTGGGCATACTTTATCAGGTAAATCAAAACCACTTGAATACTTAGAACCAAGTGCGCTTCCATCTTCATCATCAAATATACTATGTTTGCATTTTAAACATCTATAATGTGCTGGTAATGGGTTAACTTCAGTAATTCCCATTAATGTAGCAACAAAACTACTACCAACACTACCTCTTGAACCAACTAAATAACCATCATCATTAGAGTGTTTAACAAGTCTTTGAGCTATTAAATATATTGGATCAAATCCTCCACCAATAATACCTCCAAGAGTTTTCTTAATTTTCTTAGAAATAGATTCATCAGTTTGTTCACCATCATCATCTTTCCAATTATCAATAACATACTCTCTTAATTTAGATTTAACTTCATCAAAACCTTTAATTAATGTATTATGAATATTTTCAAATGTTTTTTTAGTTAATTCTTCATTATCAATATTAGGATTTTCATTTAATAATTTTGTATTCCAATATTTATATATAGCATCTCCATATAATTCTTTGCTAATTCTTTCTTCAATATTATATGGTAATGGGCTTCCATATAATTCTTCAGCTTTATTAAATACAAGTTCAGTAACAACTTTAGGACAATCTAAATAGCTTTTACCATCATCACTTCTTACTTTTGGTGAAAAAGGTACTCCTCCTGTATCAATAATAACTTCAAACTCACCTACCATATCAAGTACTTTATTTGTATTTGTTACTACTATTTCATATGCAAGTTTTGGATCTAAGAAGTTAAAGTCTTCTAACATTTCATTAGTAGTTCTAAAGTGCATAGATGGTATTTCTTTAATCTCATTTTTAGCAAGTGGATGTCTTCCACCACCAGGAACTTTTTGATTAATAATAATTTCTCTATATATTTTGTCTTCACGAGTAAAATGGTGAACATCACCTGTTGCTACTATGATTTTTCCAGCACTCTTAGTAGCATCAATAATTTTAGAAATATAATTTTTAAGTTCTAAAACATTAGCAAAATCACTAGTTTGTATTAAATGACCATATACTTCAGGTGGTTGAACCTCAACATAATCATAGAAATTAATTATATTTGTAAGTTCTTCATCTTCTTTACTTCTTGCTTCTACAAATACTTCTGATTCATAACAACCACTACCTATTAATAAACCATCTCTTAGTGTTGATAATACACTTCTAGGTATTCTTGGTGTTTTATAAAAATATACAGTATTAGCAAGAGATATTATTTTAAATAAATTTTTAAGTCCATTTCTATTTAAAGCAATAGCATTAAAATGATATGTTCTACCAAACTTATACATTTCATCTTTAGATACTAATTTAGATAAATCAGTTATTTTTTCAATATGTTGATTATCCATTTTCTTAATCATTTTAGCAAACACTAAAGCTGTTCCTTCAGCATCATAATCTGCTCTATGATGTGCTTCTTCATCAAATGGAACATCATATCTTTTAACAAGAGCACTTAAACTATGACGAGCAAATCCTTGATCTAATGTTCTAGATAATTCTAATGTATCTAAAACAGTATTTTTAAGATCACCTAAATTACTTCTCTTCATTGCTATTTCTAAAAATGAAATATCAAACTTAGCATTATGTGCTACTAAAGGATCATCTCCAAACCATTTAACAAAGTCTGTAACAACATCTTTTTCATCTCTAGCATCAGATAGCATATCATCTGTTATTTGAGTTAATTCAGTTATTTTTTTATTTAATTTTCTATGAGGATTAATAAATTCATCGAATCTATCTATAATATTTCCATCTTTTAATTTAACTGCACCTATTTCAATCATTTGATCTCCACTAGCAGCATTAAAACCTGTTGTTTCTGTATCAAAAACAACAAACTCAGTTCCCGCAAATGGAATATCTTGTTCTCTTAAACAAATATTAACTTCATCTTCAACTAAAGTAAGTTCTGTTCCGAATAAACCTTTAAACTTATCTTTATCTTCTTTACCTTTATTATGTTTTTTAATCAATTGATATGCAATAGGAAAAGCTTGACAACCATTATGATCAGTAATAGCTACTCCCCTATATCCCATATTAATACATCTAGTTACTAATTCACATGTATGAGCACCTAAATCCACTTTAGTAAGTCCATCCATTTGACTCATCATAGTATGTGCATGTAATTCAACTCTTTTAACTTCAGCATCATCTTTTAATTCAACAACACTTTTTTCTACTTCTTCCATACTATCAATAGTAAATTCATCTTCTCTAGTAAATGTATTAAATTCAATTGATCCTCTCATTTTATACCATTTACCTGTTTTAATATTTGAATTATAAAAATCATATTTCTCTTCATCACCAGTAAATAATGTTGCTGATAAAGAGTTTGTATAATCAGTAATCTTTAAAATTACTTTATACCAAATCTTTCCATCTTTTCTAGATGTAATAGTATCAGATTTAATATCAAAAACTTCTACACAAATATTAACTTTTGTTTTTTTATTAGTCTTTTTTGGTTCAACTACAGTTAAATCAGAATTTTCTTCTTCATTATTATCTTCATCACTTACTTTAGAAATAATTGTTTCTTCCATAACATCTGAAAGATTAACTATTTCACCTATAACACTTTTACCTTTAATTATTAAATTTTCTTTTTTAGCACTTACTTCTTTAACAGGCTCTTCCATTTCACTTATAAATTTTTCATGAAGAGCATCATCTATTAAAGGTGATACACTTACATCATTAAATCCCATATCTGTTAAAAATATAACTATATTTTCTACTAAAGAGTTTATTTTATCTTCTTCTGCTTTATTTAAAACACTTATAGTAATATTATTATCTTCAAACTTAATTTTATCTCTATCAATGCATTTTAACATCGGACATTTTTCTATTAAAATATCAAAATAATAATTAAAATAATCTTCAAAATATTTTTCTTCTTCAACTATAAATTTAAATCTAACTGTAGAAGCTCCTTTAAACGTTTTAGAAGCTTCATATAAAGACTTAAATGCTTCTATAGTCATATTCTCTTTATTATTTATAATTAACGTCATTTTATTTATTTTTTTATTTAAAAGAACTTCTTTAACAGAAGCATCTTTTAATTCATCGGTAAAATTTTCATCATAATTTATTGCATTTAAAAACCTAACTAACTTATTGTCTTTCATTTTACCTCACCATAATTATTATACAAATTAAAAAAGATTATATCAATAATATTAATATAATCTTTACTATATTTTTTAAAAATCCATAGTATCTTTTTTATTCTTTTTAATTACTGTAATCGTAAGTATTAAAATAATTATTAGTATGCTTAATATAATGACAATATACATATAATAATCTTTAATATTAAACTCATTTTTTTCTTCATTTATATTACATGTACCATCATCACAACTAGTAATTGTTTCACCTGGTTTTTCAACACCATTTTTGCTTTTAATAATTTCTTTTGATAAATTAGATAATTCTTCATCTTTTAAATATCCTTGATGTTCATAGATAATTTTATTATCTTCAACTACAAATATATATGGTTCTTCAAGTTCACCAAAATCATCTTTTAAATACTTAAGTAGTTCTTTATCTGTATCATTTAAGCCATTATAATCATAAACAAACTTTTCAAATCCATCTTCATAATTTGCTACTGAAGATGCTATTGAGTTAATTAATTCATCTGTGTTACCTAAATCTTTTCCAACAATAATTACTGATTTACTAAAATCCATTAACCAAGGACATTTAATATTAGCTTTATCTAATATATTAGTAACTGTATATTTTTCACTCTTTCCACTTTCATATGTAACTTTATAGTTATATGATTTTGCTTCATCTTCAATATAAGCTTCATTTCCTATATGAGTAACCTTGCATCTAGAATTACATACTACATTAGTATAATCAATAGTATCATTAAAGAATAATAGTTCATAATTATTTTTATCTTTAGTAATATCTGCAGACTTATCAATTGTTCCTGAAATACCATTAGAATTACTTTTAACAGTAATTTCACTAATAGAATCTTCTTTTAATTTACTATCTATTACTGTAACTGGTAATATACTTCTAACACGATCCTCATCATTATAATCTTCTTCAAAATCAGATGTTCTTAATACTTCTATAAAATATGTACCATATTCTGCTAATGGCTTAACATTTAAAACCAAATTTTTAACTAAAATATCATCAATCTTACCATCATATTCATTTCCATCTTCATCTCTAAGACTATTTAATTCAAAATCAAATTCATAAATATTTTTATTTCCATCAGTAGTACTTTTATAATCTACAAAATTATAATTGCTATTTACAACTTTATTATTAGAAATATCAATTTCAAAAGCATCGTTATCAACAATAATAAATATTGGTTCAACTATATATTTTCCTTCTTCAGTTTTTACATATTCATATTCATCAGCGTCTTCATCATAGTTAGATATTACTATTGATTTATCCCATACATAATCATTACCTAAACTAAAATTAATTTTATCTCCACCATATACAGTTGTATAATCTACATCTATTCCTGTAAACATATAGTCTGCTTTAACATTAATAGCAAACATTAATAAGAATATAAATAATATTTTAAATAATTTCTTATTCATATCATCACCTATTATAATTATATCATTTAAAAAAGTTATATCAATTAATTTGATATAACTTTACTTTTCTAATATAGTTTAGCTCCTGCTGGAATACTATCATCTAACATAAGAAGATTTAATCTATCTTCACCGTTTTGTTTATGCACAGCTGATATTAACATACCACATGAATCAATTCCCATCATTTTTCTTGGAGGTAAATTAGTAATAGCTACACATGTTTTACCAATTAACTCTTCAGGTTCATAATAAGCATGTATTCCACTTAAGATAATTCTATCTTTACTAATACCATCATCTAAAGTAAATTTAAGTAGTTTATTACTCTTTTCAACTGCTTCACAATTTAATACTTTAACTACTCTAAAATCAGATTTACTAAATGTTTCAAAATCAACAAAATCTTCAAATAAAGGTTCTATCTCAACATTAGAAAAATCAATTACTTTTTTAGTATTATTATTAACATTTATTGTTTTAACACCATTAACATTTTTCATTTGTGGGAATAATACAACATCTCTTACTGAAGGTTGATCAAATATTAACATCATTAATCTATCAATGCCAAATCCAAGTCCACTTATAGGTGGCATACCCATTTCCATAGCATTTAGATAATTTTCATCTAAATCCATTGTTTCTTCATCACCTTCAGATTTAGCTTTTAATTGATCTTCAAAAGCTTCTCTTTGTTGTATAGGATTTACAAGTTCTGAATATGCATTACACAATTCTGTTCCTGCTACTACAACTTGGAATACATCAACTCTTGTTTTATCTTCATCATTTCTTCTAGCAAGAGGTTTTAATACAGCTGGATAATTATATATAATAGTTGGTTCTAAAATGCCTTCTCTAATCTTTCTCTTATATACAAAATCAATTAATTGTCCACATGATTTAGTTTCTTCTAAATCAGCATAACTAAATAATCCAGCATCTACTATTTTATCTTTTAATTCTTTAGGATCAGTTATTTTTAATGCATCAAATCCTAAAATATTCTTTAATTCTTTACAATAATCAAGTCTTTTCCATTCTTTACCAGAAAAATCAATTTCTTGTCCTTGATAATTTAATATTTCACTACCAGTTAATTCTCTTAATGCATTTTGAATAAACTCAGTAAAGAATTTAATATTATCTTCATATCTCCAGTAAGCACAATACCATTCAACTTGAGTAAACTCTTGTAAATGTTGTGGATCCATTCCTTCATTTCTAAAACACTTAGAAACTTCATATACTTTATCAAATCCACCAACAATGCATTCTTTTAAATATATTTCTGGTGCTATTCTTAAAGTACAATCCATATCAAGAGCATTATGATGAGTATAAAATGGTTTAGCACTAGCTCCACTTACACTATTTTGTAATATTGGTGTTTCAACTTCTAAGAAACCATGACTATCTAAATATCTATGTAAGAATGAATAGAACTTACTTCTTCCTAAAAATACTTTTCTAGAGCTTTCATTCATTATTAAATCAACATATCTTTGACGATATTTTTCTTCAATATCAGTTAGTCCATGGAACTTTTCAGGTAATGGTCTAAGTGCTTTACCTAAGAAAGTTAATTCATGTACTCTTAGTGTTTTTTCACCAGTTTGAGTAGTAAATATTTCTCCTTTAGCTCCTATAAAATCACCAGTATCAATTTGTTTTTTAAAGAATTCATAATTTTCTTCACCTATTTCATCAATTTTAACTTCTAATTGCATCATAGTTTCTAAATCACGAATCTTTACAAAAGAAAGTTTACCCATCTTTCTCATAAATACAATTCTACCAGCAATACTTACATCTTTTTCTCCATCGTTAAGTTCTCTAGCTTCACTTAATGAATGAGTTCTTTCATAATTTTCTGGGTATGGATTACATACCTCTTTTATTGCTTCTAGTTTTTCTCTTCTAATTTGTTCTTGTTCCGATAATTCTTTATTCATTTTCTCACCCTTTCTAAAGATTTTCCATCACTCATATGCAAATAATAATCTGCAAACTTACTTAAATAATTATAACCATGAAGTTGATCTTTAAACTTATCATATAAAGCACATACAACTAAAGAACCTTTTACACTATCTTCATGTTCTACAAAATATGTTCCATCGTATAAAACACATGCATCATTTAATTTATTTGAATAATATGCATAAGCTCTATTAGAAATATCATCAATATTTTTAATCTTTTCAGAATAGAACTCAGTAGCATATTTATCTAAAATAGCTCTATATTTTGCTGCATCTCCAGAAAAACCAACCATTGCTTGATCAAGTCCTATTCCATAAATAGCTTGTTCGATATCATGATCAACTACATCAAATATTGTAAAATCGCTACTTAGGCTTTCTTCTTCATCACTAGAACGCTTGGTATCTTCTAATAAAGATAAAAGCTCTATACGTTTTACATCTTTAACATCTATCGTATCCATTATATTCCCCCTAACTAATCTCTTATTTTAATATGTGTCTCCCTTAATTGTTTTTCAAATACTTCATTTGGGCATCCCATCATTGGATCACTACCATTTGCACTTATTGGGAATGCTACCATTTCACGAATATTTTCTTCATCCTTAAGTGTCATTAAAATTCTATCAAGTCCAGGAGCCATTCCAGCATGAGGAGGTGCTCCAAATTGAAATGCTTGATATAGTGATGGGAATTTACTTTCAACTACTTGTTCATCATAACCAGCTATACTAAATGCTTTTTTAAGAATAACTGGACTATAATTTCTTTCTCCACCACTTGCCATTTCTAATCCATCACATACAAAGTCATATTGATTTGCTACTATTTCACCAGGTTCCATATCTTCTAATGCTTTTAAACCACCTTTAGGCATTGTAAATGGATTATGTGTGAAATCATATTTATTATCTTCTTCATTCCATTCATACATTGGAAAATCACAAATAATACAAAATTCATGTCTAGATTTATCTACTAAATTTAATTCATTAGCAACTTTTAATCTTAAATTACCACATAATTTGTCAAATTTTTCTCCCTTGGTTCCACAAATAATAAATACAACATTTCCATCCTTAAGATCAAATAACTTAGTTAATTCAGTCTTTTCTTTATCACTAAATAATTTAGCCATTGAACCAGTTATTTCATTATTATCATATTTAATAAATCCTAAAGATGATGCTCCTAATTCCTTATATTCTTCTTCAAGTTTCTTATACCAAGAATTAGATTTATCACTAGATTCAACTTTCATTGCTTTAACTTCTTTATCTTTAAAAACAACACTTTCATTTTTACCTAATAATTCAGTTAAATTCTCTATTTCAAAATGAATTCTTAAATCTGGTTTATCACTGCCATATTTTTCCATAGCTTCTTTAAATGGTATTCTTCTAAATGGAATTGGTGATACTTCTTTATGACCAAATTCAGTAAACACATCATAGAATACTTTTTGTCCTACTTCAAATACATCTTCTTGTGTTGCGAAAGACATTTCAAAGTCTAATTGATAAAATTCACCATATAATCTATCACTTCTTGGATCTTCATCTCTAAAGCATGGTGCTATTTGAAAATATCTATCAAATCCACTACACATTAATAATTGTTTAAATATTTGTGGTGCTTGTGGAAGAGCATAAAATTTACCCTTAAACTTTCTTGAAGGAACAATAAAGTCTCTAGCTCCTTCAGGAGATGATGCTGTAATAATTGGAGTTTGTATCTCTGTAAAATCCATTTCTTTCATTGTTTTACGAATGAAATCAATTACTTTTGTTCTAAATAATATATTATCATGTACTTCTTTGTTTCTTAAATCTAGATATCTATATTTAAGTCTTGTCTCTTCACTAGATGTTTTAGAAGATTTAACTTCAAATGGAAGAGTCTTATAAACTTCTCCTAATACTTCTAAAGTTTTAATTTCAACTTCTATTTCACCAGTAGCCATATTTTTATTAACCATATCTGGTGTTCTATCTTTAACTAGACCTGTTACTGTTACAGTACATTCTCTATTTAAATTAGAATACTTATCAACATCATTACTAATTAATTGTACAACTCCTTTTTCATCTCTTAGAGTTATAAATACTAATCCTCCTAAATTACGTACATTTTCAACCCATCCAGCAAGTCTTACTTCCTTACCAGAATATTTTTTAGTTACTTCACCACAATATACATTTCTGTATTTGTTTTCCATAAATATCACCTTCCTATAAAACAAAAAGAATCTAATCGTAAGAGCGTGTTTGTACGCTGTGCCATCTTACTTCATAGATTCTTTATCTATCTCTTTTCTTTATCGCAGAATATGCGTTTAAGCTCCAGATTTTGTCACGATTATTTTTTTCGAATATATATTTATTACTAATTTACACCAACCATTAGCTCTCTATAAAGTGAAATATACATCTACTTATCCTTCATCACTTACGTCAAAATTATATTATTTAATTATTATTTTGTCAACGTTTTAAGACTAATCTTTCAATATTTTCATCAGTCAATTCATCAAACGTTTCAATATCATATATTCCTATATCATATCCTCTTTTATCAAGTATTTCTTTTAATCTATTAATTTCATCTTTTATTAGTTGAATCTTCTTACTTTTACTTTTAAAAAAATATAAACTTTTAAATACTCTAGTTGGAAAAGTAAGAGATGTCATACCATCTAAAGATAATCTATCTTCAACAAATACTTCATCAGGTAAATCAGAATAATAATCTCCACTCTTACCTAAATTATTCATTTCAATAAAGCCATCCACATTATTAGGTATTTTACATACTAATTTTGGTACTATGATATCTACTTCTTTTTTAACTTCTTCTTTATCAAAAACTATTGATAATGATTCAATAACATATTGATTATAACCATTATATTTAGTTCTTCTATCATTATATTCAAATCTTCTATCATAGTCACATAATGATATTAAATCTGGTCCATTAAAACCATTATTACGTATTTGTCCTTGTCTTCTTAAAGATAATAATGCTCCGCTATCTAAAATTCTTTTTAAAATTATTTCTTGATTTTCAGGATCATAGTAATAATGACCTGGCAAGTATCCGACACTATGTAAATAAATCCCCTTTTCCATAATTTTACCCCTTTTTCAATTTCTTCATATATCTTTCTACATTAGTATGCCATGTATTAGATTCAGCATAATATGGATTAATTTCTTTAGGTGTTTTTTTACCTTTTTTATAATAAGAATTTAATTTATTAATTGTGAATCTAAGTCCATCATCTAAAGTATTAAATTTTCTATAACTACCACCATTACATGATGGTCTTCCTTTTTGGCCACCAACATTATTACATTTTTTTACAAGTCCACTACATGTCCAATAGCATCCTGTTTCTTGTAACATAACAGCAGCAGCTAAATAAGGATCTAATCCCACTTTAATAGAATACTCAGCAACAAAATAGCCTTTTCCATTAAGAGTAGAATTAAAATATTTTTCTATTTTTTTAGCAATATCATCAACATGTTCTCCTTTGAAATAATGAGTTTTATAATACTCTTGATATTCTTCATATTCATTTTCAAAGTTTTCCATTGAAATACTAATTTGATTATCTAAATAACTATAATCTATATCTTCAGGTTCATCATACTTTAAGCCTATTAATATAGATACTATAATTAATATACTTTGCATTTTAACAACTCCATTTTTAAAGCGGCATGTTATCTATTATAACAATCGTCCTTTAAAAAATCAAACTTGTAAAGGTTACTTTACAAGTTTTTGTGCTTCAAGATTATATTCTTTTCTAACAATATCTGCTAATAATGGATCTATATCATTTAAATTAACACTTATTCTTTTCATAAAATCAACTGAACATTGTCCAATTAAATCATTAGCAAAATTATGATTAAAATCAGCATAATTTGAAACATCATGTGAATTTTTAAAATATGGTTGAATTCCTTCTAAACTATATATATTAATAGCGAAGCTTAGTAATTCATCTCCAACATTAAATGTTCCAACTTGAGGATTTAATAAATCCCATCTAAAACTCATATTAGGATTTTTACTAGCAAAGTCAGCTAAAATACTTAAAAAATGCATTAATTCTTTTTTATTTTTAACTGCTTCATCATCACAAGCATCTACTTTAACTGTATTATCAATGATACCTTCTCCTATTTTTCTTCCTCTTTGATCACAATATTCTAATTTACAGTAATAATATCCATCTTCTTCAACATAAAAACCTATGTTTCCAATTCTTCTACATCCTTTATCAATATCAAATAGATTTAATGCATTATAACCATTTCTTCTATTAAATAAACTAATTAAAGAATATAATTTCTTATTATATTTTCCAAAAAACTTGTTATTATATTCACCAAATTTCTTAGATAAAGCTTGTACCATATCAAAAACACTAACTTCATCACCACTAGGTTTAATTATTTCTCCTGCGTGTCTAATATTTATTTGATGAATAAACTCATTATAATTTTTCATAAATTCAGAATCTATTTTTTCTTTCATTTCTTCCCCCACAAATAAGTGCTTTATATTATATCAAAAATCAGCAATTTTGTCAAAAATTGATACCAAAAATTATTTATCTTTAATATATTATATGATATTATTAATTTATAATAGATAATGAGGTGGTCATATGTTCAGTAGATTGTTTGATAGTATCAGTTACCCTTTGGTAGCATTTGTATTCTTTATGTATATATTATTTATGTATTATTCAAATAAAAGATATAACACATATTCTAATAAAATATATAGAGTTCTGCTCTTTTTTACCATAACTACTACTTTAACACTATTCTTTGATTTTTTTGGAACAGATGGTGTTGTAGGATTTAAAGGCTTAGAAGGTATTTTTGCAAGAGCATATATTCTTTCCACAATGCTTTGGGCTTCTACATATTCATATTATTTAATAGTGACATTTATGTTAAATAACCCTACACAAAAGCAATTAAGAACTATTAAAATAATACTTTATACTTTCAATATATTATTGTTCTTAGTATCATGTTTCTTAGAATTAGAATATCATCATAGAACAATATATGCGATTGGTGGCAAAGCATTAATTCCACTATATGTAGAATTTGCATTAACAGGTACTATTTACTTATTATGTCCTATATTAAAACATAAACAAATGAATAAAACACAATTAATAATGCACTCAATGATATTAATTATATTATTAATAATGACAATATTTAGATTCTTTACTGAATGGGATGTTAATTATTTCACTTATATTATATGTATTATTCCAATAGCATTATATTTTAGTTCAGAGAGTTCATCTTATCTACTTGGAAAAGAATTAGAAGAGTCAAAAAAAGATTTTGAAAAATTAAACGCTGAAGAAAACACAAAAATAAATAATTTATCAACTACATTAAATGATCATTTAAGTACAATTTTATATCATCAAAGAATATTAAATGATCCTAATATATCAGAAACAGATTTCAATAATGAAAAAATTCATATATATAATGAAACTAAAAATATTTATGATATTTTCAAATCTATTGAGAAGAAACAAATACTTGATAATGAAAAAGAGGTGAGAAAATAATGGAAGAACTTGTTATGAGGAATCTATTAGTAGGACTTGCCTTCACAATTGGAACATTTTTTATATTATTACTATTATACTTTGTATATTATTTTCAAGATAGAAGAACTGGTATTAAAGCTGATTTATATAGATATACAATTATAATAAATGCAATATTAATAATCAGTGAATTAATAAGTAGTTTTCTATTATATGATAAATTAAACCCTATTCTTGGTGAAATATTATTAAAATTTCACTGGTATACAGGAGTTATGTATTTTCATGCATTCTACTTTTATGCAGATGCACACTTAAAAAATATAAATGATATTGATAAAAAAGAATTTATGTTTAAAAGAAAAGAAGCAAAAATAATAAACATCATTACACTTATTTTTACTATAGTTTTTTGCATAATTCAATTTAAAGATTTAGATTATCATGCACTATCTTATTTACCTGGTATGCCTGCTTATATAGTATTTGCATATGCAGTAATAATAGTTATGATTACGTTCTTTAAATATATTAAAAAGAAGAATAAAACTAAAAATGAAAAGAAATTTATTATATTATTCTTATGTGTCCCTACTGTTGATTTAGCATTACAAATAATTTGGTTAAATGTTGCATTTTCACCAACACTTATGGCAGTTTTATTACTAGGATGCTATTTCTTATTAGAAAATCCTGATTTATATATTGCTAAAGAATTAGAAGAAACTAAAAAAGCATTAGAATATACAAGTATTCATAAAGAATATATATTATCTTTAAAAACTCAAGTTACTAATAACAAAGTATTATCAATTAATCAAAACTTATATAATGCCATTAGTAATTCTGATAGAGAATCATCAAAAGAAGAAACAAATAATAATTTAACTAATCTAGTAGATGTTATTCATGGTATGCAAAGCGTATTTAATACTCTTACTATTGATGAAGATAATACTAAAACTTTTGAATATGAATATAATACTAAAACATTATTAAATAAGTTATACTTTAACTCTTTAAAAAAAATAAAAAATAAAAATATTAAATTATCATTTGAAATAGATCCATTTTTACCTATATCATTATATGGAGATGAAAATATTATTTATCAAACACTATCTACATGTTTAAGTACTGCTATTGATAATACAAATGTTGGAAAAATTACATTTAAACTTAGATGTAATTTCGTAAATAATAGAGTTTTATTAAGATTTGATGTATCTGATACTAGTAATGGTCTTGATGAAAATATAGTAAATAAAATAAATAGTGATACTATTAATGATGCAGAAATCCCAATGATAGAAAATTATTATATATCTAAAAAATACTTATCATTTATAAACGGAACATATGTTATTTCTTCAAATATTGGTGCTGGAAATAACGTTACAATTAACTTTGAACAAAAAATAATTAATCAATCAAAAATTGGTGATATAACTTTTGATGAAGTTGATTATAATATTAATATAGCTAATAGAAAGATATTAATAGTTGATAATAATTCTAATGAATTAAAATATTTATTAAACAAATATAATAATATAAATTATGAAGTAGTTAATAATTTTGAAGAATGTATCAATAAAATAAAATTAGATGAAACAATTACTACAGTATTATTAAATCCTACTATTGATTTAACAAATGAAAATATGGCTAAAACATTAAAATCAATAATGCCAATTCATCAAGGTATATCAAATAAAGTAATTGCTATACTTGCTAATACAGTATCTTATACAAGAAAAAAATATATAGAAGAAGGATATGACTTCTTTATTGAAAAACCATTTAATGAATATGATTTAAATGAATTACTTAATAAAATATAAAAACTTCAATATAAATTGAAGTTTTTTATTCAGTTACTTTTTTTCTTCTTAGAATTCCTCTTTTATTATTCTTCTTAGCTAATTCTTCTTTTTCTTTTTCTTCTATTTCTTTTTTTACTTCTATTCTTTCATTAACTTTTTTAGATAATAATTCACTAATTACTGCAAATAACGGAACTGCTAAGATCATACCACCAAATCCAAATAATCCACCAAATAATAGAATTGCAAATAATACCCAGAAGCTCTTTATACCTATCTTATCCCCTATTAATTTAGGTCCAAGTATATTTCCATCAAATTGTTGAATAATTAAAATTAAGATACCAAAAACAAGTGCTTTAGCAGGATTAATCATTAATAATAATCCAATACAAGGAATTGCTCCAATAAATGGTCCAAAGAAAGGAATAACATTTGTTACACAAACTATAAATGATATTAATAAAGCATATGGTACTTTAAATATAATTAATAATACAAATGTAATAAATCCAATTATTAAAGAATCTATTATTTTAGCAATCATAAATCCACAGAATATTTTATAAATATATTTAAAGAAATCAACTATTCCATTATATAATTTTGGTGAACAATAAGCTTTTAATACTTTATCTATTCCATCAGAAAATAATTCTTTATCATATATTAAATAAACTGATATAACTATACTAACTATTATATTAATTATCCATTTAACAACACTAGTAATACCTGAAGCTAGATTATTTACAATAACATCTAAATTAGGTAATACACTATCTTTAATAACATTATTTACTTCTTTAATATAATTATCCAAGAATTTAGAACTAATATTATATTTATTACATACTTTTCTAATCCAATCAAATATATTTTCTAAATATTTAGGTATATTTGTAAGCATTATATTTATACTTTCAAATAAATTTGGAATAAAGAACCATATAAATAAAACAATTATGATTACTAATATTAAATATGTTACAAATATCCCTAATACTCTAGATAATTTTTTCTTTTTTCTTATTTTTTCATATTTATCAAAAAAGTTTTCAAACCATTTAACTAATGGATTTAATAAATATGCAAATAATATACCAATTATTACAGGTGATAATATAATAAATATTTTTTTAAAAAATGAACTTATATAACTAAAATTAGAAAATATAAAATATAATAATATACTAGCAGATATTGCTGCAAAAACAGCTATAAATATTTTAAAATAATTATAATCCTTACTTTTTTTATTATAAAACAACATACTATCACCCCTACATTTATGTATTATAACATACAACTAGAAAATTAAAAGAGTAATTAAAACAATTACTCTTTTTTATTATATTAAATTATTTTTTTTCAAATAATCTATTAGTTGTTTATATCCGGTATCATTCCATAATTTAAATCTTTTATCATCTGGAAATGATGCTAAAGTTTTAGTTTGACCTTTAGGTATAAATATAAAATCCCAAGCCCATCCATATTTACCACTTTTTCTTTTAGCAATTTCTCCTTCTGTTATTGAAGTAAATACAACTGGTTCTTTTCCATATTCACAAAATGCTAATGCTTGAACAAATTTAGCTTTTCTATTTTCTACACCTTTCATTAATTTTAATAGGCCATCTTCTCCAATTGTGTCTGCACAATAATGAGTATATGCTGCTGGGAATCCCTTTAAAGCATCTACCATTATTCCAGTATCGTTTTTAACTACATTTGTTTTTAATTCATTACTAGCCCATTTAGCTGAATAAGCAGCAACTTCTTCTACTGTATCAGCTTGTATTTCTATTGTATCCATTTTAACATTATCTACTTTAATGCCTAATGGTTCTAAAACTTCTTTAGCTTGAGCAATCTTAGCCCAATTACCGGTAACTAATGTTATTTTCATATTAATCACCTCATTTATTATTTATTTTTTATTTTTTTCTTTCCACTCAGTATAATCTTTTAAATCATCATTAATTAATTTTAAGCAGGCGGCAATGACAGTGGCATCATCAACATACCCTACAACAGGAAGGGCATCAGGAAAAACATCAATAGGAGTAACCCAATATAATAAGGCACTGATTAAGGCAATCATTGTCCCAATAGGAATATCTTTGTACTCTTTTTTGAAGTAACTTCTTAACATAGAAACCATTACTGGTAGCATTGATAAAATTTCACCACCGACAGGAACTTTCTTAAGCTTATGTTCAAGCTTATCTAAAAACTTTTCAAGCTTATCTTCGTCTTCAAGAATCTTCTCAGCTTTTCCAAAGCCTTTTCCAAGTTCTCTAAAGCCATCATTTTCATCAAAGTTCTTCTTCATACTATCGCCTCCTATTTATAATATACCACAAAAAATATAAAATAGAATACTATTTTCTTTATTAATATTTAAAAACATAATAAAAAGTCCTATAAGGACTTTTATTCAGCAAAATTTTCTTTTTCCAAAGATTCAATCATAGCTTTAATCATTTCATCTAATTCTTTAATCTTATTTTCACTAGTAATACCAACTATTTTAATAGTAATATCATCTTCATTAATATAATATGAAACATAATTAGAACTACTATTATTATAATTTACTTTACCATCTTCATAATTAACATCAAATGAACCTATATAGTCTTGTTTACTATTAATTTTACTATAACCAGTAATATTTTTATTTGAATAATAACTATTTTTATAAAGAATTACTAATAAAGTTTTATCATTCTTAAAAACAACATTATTTTCTGTTCTATATACTTTCCAATCTGGAATAGACATTACATATTCACCTATTAATTCTTTATTATTTAATGAATCAATATATGTTTCATTAATTGTAGTCCAATTTCCATCATCTGATTTAACATTAATAATTTCACCAGATTGTTTTGTTTCATTTGATGGATTTACTTCATCTTTTTTGCAGCTTGCTAATAGAAGCAAGCAAGCGATAATTATTAGTATTTTTTTCATGTTATTCATCCTCACTTGCTTCATATATATTGATTATTTGATTAGCGTTATTAGTAGTACCATATCTATCACTAGTAGATCCATCATTATCAACATCAAATTGGTCACTAATAGAATATTGAGCATAAGATCCACTTATAGATATATGTCCAGATGCATCTTTAAAATATACACTATCTCTTAAATTAATACTTGTATATTCCATAGATAAATCTGTTGTTAATTTAACTCTAAACCATTTTGAAGCATATTGTCCGCTTGTAGCGCCTGTACTAGTTGCATTTAAATAACCAAACCATATATTATCTCTTGTAGTTATTTTATATACGTTACTTAATACATCCCCTACACTCATTGTTTTAACTTTTGTTACCACTGGTGGTGTCTCAGAAGTTGAAATTGCAGCTGAATTACCAATAAGAACACTATCAACATTAATTCCAAAAGGAAGAACTAAATATACTTCAGGCTTGCTAAATGCTTGAGTATTAGTATATGGATATGAACAGCTAGAAACATTAATTGCAAGTTCAATATCATCTCCTGCTGTAAACTCTGTTCCAAGTGGTGTATTAATTCTATTAATAAATCCACTAAATCCTGGAGTATTAGTTACCTTAGAAGTAGACGTTACTGTTTTTACTAAATTATTGTTATAGTAAACACTACATTTAGATGTAGATTGTTTTGAAACAACACCTATAAAGTTTCCACCACTAGATTGTGAATGGCTTCCTTGACTATGATATAGGTAATTAATTTGTCCTGTTTTCTTATCAAATCCACTTACTACTGGAATAGTATATTCAATCTTTTTCAAATAATAATTTGAACCTAAGCCAACTGAAGCAGCTACTGCAGCATGTGAGACATATGCTCCATTAGTATTACTTGTTGATTTAATCTTAAAGCTTGGTACTTCAACCTCAGCACCAGTATCACTAACTAACGTTATTTTAGCATTAACTTCTTGTCCATTTTGTAAGAAAGGTCTTGCTGCTAAAACTTTCATTCCAGGAGGTTGATTTTTAGCAGTACCTGTATCATATTCAAATACAACTTTAACATTATTTATATCTTCATATCCTTTATTATACATAGTGAATACACCAAGTATTCCAGAATATCCAGAATTTCCATAATAACTTTCTGAAGGTGAAGCCTTTTCACCACTACTTATAATAAAGTCTGTTAAATCTAAATCTTTAGATTTTATAATATAATTTTTAGTAGCCGATAATGACCTAGTTTGACCAGATAAACTTGTAACTTTAGCTTTAATATATACAGTTAAATTAGTTCCAAGTTTTGGATTATCTTCTGATTTAACTTTGTATTTAGGTCTTGGGAATGCAAGTCCACTTGAACTATAAACATTATTCCATTCACCTGCATAATAAGTTTCATTACTATCATTTGAAACATTAGTTCCTAAATTACTAGGTACTACACCTTGTTCAATTGTAGCATATTTAACTTTACCACTAGTATCTTTAAATGTTGCATAAGTTTCATAAGTAACCTTTTTAAAGAAATATGGATTTCCAGATTGATCTGAAGACAATAATGAATTACTTGCAAGTAATGTAGTAGCATCATCAATATAAATATTACTATTGTAATCATAAGTATAGAATGAATAACCCATTCCATTACTAGCTTTACCAATACTTACAGCACTATGTATATTAGAAATCTTTCTTATTACACTACCATTATTATAATTAACTACTATTGGAGCTGTTAAAGTCATATTATCAGTTCCAAAAGCAGAAGCATTCTTTTTATTTTTATCCCAAATTGCTCTATCAAACATTACTAACATTTGAACACTACCTGATGTTGCTGAAGATCCAAATGTATATTTTAAAGTACCTGTATTAGCATTTGAATAAGATCCAGTTCCTTGATTAGCAAGTTTAGTAAAGTTAACACTTGATATACCACCACCTGATTTAGTCCAAGAATTATTTACTATATACATACCTGCAGGAACAGAAATTTCTAATGTCTTTTGAGAGCCTGTTTTCATAGAATAAACTTTAACTTCAAGTAATCTAGCTCCTACATAATAATCCCAATCAGAAGGAACTGCTCCAGTGTTAGTTAAATCAGTATATGAACCAGATACTGTTCCAGAATCATATAACTTAGCAGAAACTACTCCATCACTATTATTTGATGAGAAATATCCAGGAGAACTTTCTCCACCATCTACTCTAGCATATAAACTCTTATCATTAATAAATGTAGTATCATGACCACCAGTAATTCTAGAATCATTTTTAAACATAACTGTATCAGTCTTATTAACTTTAAAGCCACTACCAGTACTAACAGAAACTAAATTAGTACAATCATTAAACATACCACCATAATTAGCATTAGGATTTGTATTCCATCCGTTAAGATTAATACTTTCAAGTTTATTACTTCCTGCAAACATATCAGTATAATGTACTAAGCTTTGTAAATTCCATCCAGATAAGTTAATTAAAGTAGCACCTGATTTATAAAACATTCCAGTTGCATCCATTAATTTACCAACATTCCAATTACTTAAATCAATTGCTGATAGTTTAACACCAGCAAATGCATATTTAGCACTTGTTACATTAGAAGTATTAAATGTATCATAACCATTTATTGAAGTTAAACCACTAATAACTTCCCCATTGCTATATCTTCCAAAGAAGTTATCCATTTTTTTAACACCACTAAAGTCTAATAATTTTAAACCTTGAATATTTTTTAAATTAGTAAATCCAGCAAAAGTATTTGATGAATCTTCAGGCATCACAATAGATTTACTTTTTCTCTTATTTCTATTTATTACAATATAAGCTATTTTTCCTTTAATATAAGTAGTTAATCCACCTACTTTTTCTGCATCACTATAGAAAGTTTGATCATAATTATCTTCTGTTTTTGAATATGTAAATATAATTCTTTCTATTTGTGTTTTATCATAATCGCCTTCCCACCAAGATTCACCAGTTCCAAGTGTAGCAGGAATAGTAGTATCAAACATTTGAGCACCAGAACAATCAATAATAATATCATGATCTCTTTCGGTAATCTCATCTTCATTTGCTATTGATTCTTCATCAGTAAGTGGTTGACCATTATTTCTATATATCCACATAAAATCAGTATTTGCTACTTGAAAACACAACACTTGACCTAATTGATCAGTAGATACAGAGTATTCAAGATCAGGACCACCAGATATATCTAAATCACCAGTATTAAAAATACGTGGCTTATTATAAGTTAAAAAGTTTTGTTTTGTTACTGTCTTAAATAAAGTCTTTGCTTCAGTAACAAAAGAGTCCTTTCTAGCATTTCTATACATTCTTAAAACATTTGGAAGAACTATTATTACAAGTAAAGCTAAAATAGCAATTACTGCTAATAATTCAACTAAAGTAAACCCTTTTTTCTTTTTTATATTTCTCATATTGCAACATCCTATTCTATTAATAAGTATATATCAAATTTGACTATTTAACAACCCATAAAGTTAAATTTCTATTTGTTTTAATTGTTTATTTTATATAAACAACTTTATTATTAGGAATAATATTTTTTACTTCTTTTCCGAATGATTCAATTTCTTCAAATGCGGATTGTAATATTCCTTCTGCTTCTCTATAAATAGCTTCTAATCCTTCTAATTTATCTATTAATTTTTGTATCTCATCAATTGATTGTTTTAGTTTATTAATACTTAATTTAAAATCATTTATTTCAGAATCTGTATAAGTGTTTTTAGTAACTGTTATTATTTCTTCTGTTTCTGAATCAAATATTTCTTCAGATTTTTTAGAATACATTACTGATTCAATATATGATATGTTATTTTCACATTGTTTTTTTAAAGACTTAATTTCGCCTAATTTTGATAAATCTAAATATGGATACCCAACCATATAACTAGATATTAGTGTCATTGCAGATTCAATCGCATTAGACAATGATTCAGCAACTTCAGTTCTTTTAATTAATAATTTTTCAAATTCAATTAATTTATTATATGTTTCATTCCATCCAACTCCACTTAATTTAATTTTAGCAGTTGAAATAAAATTTGTAATTGTTCTATCCATATTCATAGATTCACTAGAATCATATTTTAATGATGAAAATACACTAGAATTTTTTAAAGCTGATATTTCATCAGCATATACTTGTATATCCATATTTACCTCTATTTATATTTTTCTTTTACTTCATTTAAAGACATATTATTAAATACATTTTCTTTAAATATAATATATACATTTTTATCTTCATACATTATATTTGAAATGTCATTATTACCTTTATATTTATCTTTAAATTTATCACACATATATTTTGCCTGTGCTTCAGTTTTATAATCGTATTTATATAATACTTCTTTTATTTTATCATTATCCTGTTTTATTAATAAAAGGCTACCATCATTTCTTTTATACTGTAAATAATCATTTATATTAATTGTCTCTATTTTACTGCTTTCTTTAGAAATTGATTTTTCTTGAGAATGTTCTTTTACTATGTTAACATTTTTTTCTATTTGATTTAAAGGCTCTTTGTTTCTTGTCTTTGGAGTCCTTTCAATTTCTTTAATGCTACCTAGAACGCTTCCTCTTTCAGCCAAATCATTATCCATATCTACCATTACTTGGCCTAAACTTGTTATTGCTTCTGTTTCTTCAGTTAGCAAGTCCATTAAATCTCCAACATAATCATAATATTTATCAATATATTCCCCTATACATCCAGGTATACCATTAAAACTTCTAAAACTTGGTATTCTAATATCTCCTAAAAAATTAGAACTACTAATATTACTTCTAATAGAATTCATAGCATTAGTTATAAAATCTATATTTGATTTTATTTGTTCTGTATTAACTAATTTATTTGGAACATTAATACTAACACCGCCTATATCTTTTAAATCATCAAAATTACTACTAGATTTCAAAGATATTTCTTTAAAAGAATAATTATCCTCATTTAAATAAGTACTTGGATCAAATATTTCTATATTTTCTGGCTTAATAATAGTATTTAATTTAATTTGACTTATATCCACTAATTCATATTTATTTGTTTGTGGATTATACTTATATGCCTGATAATTAGGGCTTCTAACTACATAATCACTACCTATTTCATTAGAACTTCCAAAAATATATTGTGGTATTCCATTTATAAAAAAATAATTACATATTCCTGCATGATTCCAATCATCAGTATTAATACTTATCAGATTAAAACCAGATTGCGCAAAAGGTAATATAAATTTATTAACCCCTCTTGCTCTAGATGAACAATATTCTTTTGATGGTGAAACAAACAGTATTGGAACATTATTATTTTTTAATACATCATAATTTTTATAATTAAATGGCATATTATACCCATCATTTATATCTATTACTGTGGATGATGCTAATTCTGGATGTGAAGTCAAATAATCAGCAGTTCTCGTTAAAACAGTTCCTCCACTGCCACTATTACCTGAGGTTATTAAATTAGTAATGTTATAATTATTATCATTTAAAATGCTAGTTGCTCTTTTTAGAATGTTACTTGGGTCATCTCTATTACTTGATAATATAATGCAATAATCAGGAGGATTATTTCCTTCCAATTTAGAAAATATTCCACCTGTACTATTTACTGTTAAACCACCATTACCAGGATAATATGCAACTAAATTAACGTTAGAGCTAGAATTTGGATTAATATACATTCTATTGCCAGCTTTATCAATAGCAAAATAATATCCATTATCTAAAACAGTAACTGTTCCAAAATTATCTATTAATGAATTGTATAAATTTGAATTATCCACTGCATATCTCCTACTCTTATAATTATTATACTATTGTTAGCAGAAAATTAAAAGTGACTTAATAATAAATACTTTCATAATTTTGTTTCTTCACTAGTATACTCTATTTCATAATTTAATTCTTTAGCAGTCTCATAAGCTGCTTCATTCCAAGAATTATATTTTAAAGCATAATCTTTCATTGTAGTTTCATACACTGGTGCTAATTTAATCATAGTTTTTTCTAAGTGTTTATCAAAAATATTAGATATTCTCCTATCAACACACAAAATATTTCCAAAACCCATATAGTAATATTTATATTTACCTATATAATTTTCTTTTTCTTTATAATCTAATGCTTCATTCCATTTAGGAAATGCTTCTAGCATTTCTTCATATTCAACTTCACATTTATCATGGTTATACTCCCAGCCACTAACTCTATAAGCTATGAATTTATTTCCATTTTTAACTATAAATGTAGAACCATCTTCATCTCCCATTCTTCCAGGATGTGTGATAAACATTACATCATCTTCATTTATTTTTTTAAACTCTTTATTTGTTATATGATTTAATTTAAAATATTTCATATTATTCACCTATTACTTATATAATTATTATAACAATTATATATTAAAAAAAGCCATTAATATTTATAAGTCAATAAATACCATTTTTATCATTAAAAAAATGCTTTAAAAAATTAAAGCATTTCATAAACTAAATTGGTGGCCCGCTAGGGATTCGAACCCTAGACCCACCGATTAAGAGTCGGTTGCTCTACCAACTGAGCTAGCGGGCCTTTTTGAATAACAAAAGAAGTATAACACAATTTTTTAAAAAAATAAAGTAAAAACTGTATTTTATAAACATTTTAATTTACTTATTTTGTATTTAATGATAAAATATGCAAAGAAAAAAAGGAGTTAGTTATGAATAAAACTGTATTAGTTACTGGTTCTAGTTTAGGTTTAGGAGCTTCTCTTATTAAAGAATTTGCTAAAAATAACTATAATGTTATTATTAACTATGTTAATCATAAGGAAGAAGCTTTAAAATTAGAAAAAGAAATTAAAGAAAAATATAATTTAGATACATTATGTATTAAGTGTGATATTACAAAAGAAGATGAAATTAAAGAAATGTATAATCAAATAATTAATAAGTTTAATAAATTAGACATTCTTATTAATAATGCTGGTATTGCAATTGATACTACATTTGAAGATAAAACAAAAGAAAACTTTATGAGAATATTAGAAGTTAATCTAGTAGGTACTTTTTTAGTATCTAGATTATTTGGTGATCATATGTATAAACAAAAAGAAGGTCAAATAATTAATATTTCTTCAAATAATGGAATTGATCAATATTATGAATATTCTCTTGATTATGATGCTTCTAAAGCTGGTGTAATTAATCTTACACATAATCTTGCTAATCACTACTCTCCATATGTAAGAGTAAATGCAATATGTCCTGGATGGATTAATACTACTATGAATAAACAAATGGATAAAGATTATAAAAGTCAAGAAGAAAATAAAATACTTCTTAATAGATTTGCTGAACCTGAAGAAATAGCTAAAGATATATATAATATTAGTACATCAACATATATAAATGATTCAATTATAAGAATAGATGGCGGTGTTAAACATGAATAGTTTTATTGAAGAATGCGAAAAAGAATTAAAAAGTATTTTTAAAGAAATTGATGATAATGCTTTATTAAATAGTAAAAAAGTTATGGATGCTTTTCATGAATATAAAGTAAGTGAAAGTGATTTAAATGGAACTTCTGGTTATGGATATAACGATGAAGGAAGAGATAAATTAGATAAAATATTTGCATATATTCTTGATGCTGAAGATGCTATTGTAAGAAATCAATTTATTTCAGGAAGTCATGCTATAACTATTGCATTACAAGCCATTTTAAGACCAAATGATACACTTTTAACTATAACAGGTACTCCATATGACACATTAAGAGAAGTAATTGGAATTATACCTAATAATAGTTCTCTTATAAGTTATGGAATTAAATATAAAGAAATAGATTTATTAAATAATGATTTTGATTATAAAAAAATAGAAAAATCATTAAACAATGTTAAAGTTGTACATATACAAAGATCTAGAGGATATTCTTATAGAGATTCATTAACAATTGATAAATTAGAAAAAGTTATTAAATTAATAAAAAATATTAATAAAGATATTATTATATTTGTAGATAATTGCTATTGTGAGTTTGTAGAAACTAAAACACCATGTCTAGTAGGTGCTGATTTATGTGCTGGTTCTTTAATAAAGAATCTTGGTGCTGGCATCGCATCAAATGGTGCTTATATAGCAGGAAAGAAAGATTTAATTAATTTATGTGCTGATAGATTAACTGTTCCTGGTGAAGGTAGAAATGTTGGGCCATCTCAAAATGCCAATAAAATGTTTTTACAAGGAATATACTTTGCACCATCAGTTGTATCTAGTGCTCTTAAAACTTCTATTCTTACTTCCCTAGCCTTAGAAAAGATTGGTTATAAGGTTTCACCAAAATATAATGAAAAAAGAGCTGATATAGTTCAATTAATATATTTTAAAAATGAGGATGAAGTAATCAAATATGCTACTGCAATTCAAAATAATGGTGCTATTGATTCTCATGTTAATCCAGTAGCTGCTCCAATGCCTGGATATGAAGATAATATAATAATGGCATCACCATCATTCACTCAAGGTTCATCTATTGAATTATCATGTGATGCACCATTAAAAGAACCATATGTATTATTCCAACAAGGTTCTCTTACATACGAATATGGTAAATTATCAATAATGAATGCAATTGATCAAATAAAAAAAGCTTAATTAAGCTTTTTTATTTTGACTTAATACTATTTAATATTTGAGATTCATTCTTATCTAATATGTCTTTAGTTTCTGCTTTAATATTTAATACAAATACAGTATTTCCTTTTTGAGTAAAGCAGTCATCTGCAACACCAAATGAATAATTTCTAACAACATACCAATCAATACCATTTATAGTCTTATGTTCTGGTTGTACTGGTTCTAAATATGTTGATGGTATAGTCATTCCATTACTCATATATACTTTAACAGAATCATCATATCCTTTTTTATAATATATGTATGCTGAATTTGCTAATAATTGAGCATTATTAAATTTTTGTAATCCATTCATTTGATATTCAATTCCATTACCATTATAATGTATTCCATTAGAATAGTTTTCAGAATCATATCCTTTTATTGGAGTAACTTCAAACTTGTCTATAACTGCATCATCAGAATAAATAAATGCACCAGTAAATTCATTATCAGCATTTGTTGTAAGATTTGAATTAGTATTTGTATTAGTATTAGTATTTGTATTTGTATTTGTATTTGTGTTAGTATTTGTGTTTGTATTAATATCAACACTTGTATCACCATAATCAATTGTATAGTTATAACTTGAATTATCTTTGAATTGAACTCCTGCTCCTAGATTAACATAATCACTCATAAGTGTAACTAAACCAAAAAATGTTAGTATTGTAGATATGGCTGAAGATATAGCTCCTGTTATAAGCATACCTAGTATTACCCAAACAGCACTTGTTCCACCCTCTTTTTTACATATAGATATTAATTGCTCTTTTGTAGCATTTGGATTGTCTTCTTTTATTTTAGCAACTTGTTTTTGTGCAAAATCTACATAATTATTATTAGTAGCAAATCCAATCATAATACTAATTAAAAAATATATTGATGAAATAACAAAATCGCTTTTAATAAATGCAGATAGTACTATAGTTAAACCAAATGAAAATAACACTAATAAAACTGCTTTTGAAATCATCTTTCTATAGAAAAAGTATAAGCTTCCAAAGAAGAAACCAGAAAAATTAAACTTTTTACCTAAAAATTTTTCAGAGTTTTTACTCATAAATGCAAGTAATAATTCTTCATCCTCAGTTAATTTATCATCAGTACCATCAAGTATTCTAGAAATAGCTGTTTCACCTTTTGTAGTTTGTGCTTGATATACATTACCTGAATTATTTTGAATTGGTTGTTGCACAGGTGCAGCAACAGGTTGTGCTGATACATTTTGGGCAACATTATTCATTACTTGAGAATTAACTCCACCCATTACTTGGGGATTAACCATTTGCTGGTTCATCATAGGATTAGGAGTTTGATTAAAAGTATTATTAACCATTTGTTGATTCATCATAGAATTTGGTGCTTGATACATATTATTAACCATATTTTGATTCATAACTGGTTCAGGCATAGGCTGTTGAACATTATTAAACTCAGGTTGCATATTAGGAACCTGATTATTCATAACGTTATTTGTTGGACCATCGTTTAAAAATGATGGATTTATTAATTCACTAGCATCACTATTATCATTATTTGGTACATTTGTATTATTCATATCTAACACCTATCTATTCTAAAAATATTATAACATTATTTTTTTATAAAATCATTAAAAATATTGTTTCTAAAGTTATAAATTTCAAACTTGTATGGAGGATATTCATCTTTTGTATTTCTATTAACCCAAGGAGTCTCTAAAATAAAAGGAATATTTGATAATCTACTAGAATGAACAACTTTATTTAAAGCATCAAATCCTATTGTTCCATATCCAATATTTTGATGTCTATCTTTATGAGAATT
This sequence comes from uncultured Mycoplasmatota bacterium, assembly GCA_946528555.1. The sequence continues at coordinate 8,291 of CAMMYS010000007.1, read as the reverse complement.
AATTTCATTCATACTATCATTAACATGAACACATTTAATTCTATCAATACCAATTTCTTTATCAAACAAATCTAAATATTTATCAAACTCATTTATATCAATTCCTGAGTCATTTAAGTGACATGTGTCTAAACATACCCCTATTCTATTTTTATCTTTAATTCCGTCTATAATTGCCTTTATTTCATCTATATTAATACCAAGTTCATTACCTTTACCAGCCATAGTCTCTAAAAGTACTATTGTATCTTCAGTTTTACTAAAAACTATATTAAGACCATCAATAATATTTTTAATGCCTTCTTCTCTACTACAATTAACAGCACTTCCAGGATGTAATACTATTTTATTAAAACCTAATTTTTTAACTCTATTTAATTCTTCAGCAAAAAAATCTACATAAAACATATATTTTTCTTCATCTACTCTATTAGCTAAGTTTATTATATAAGGAGCATGTACAATAACATTATCACTATTAATATTATTATCTACCATTAACTTATATGCTTCATATGTTAATTCATCATTTAATAATCCTCTACTAGTACTTTGAGTAGAACCAGTATAAAACATAAATGTATTAGCATCATAACTTAATGCTTCTTTTACACTTCCCAATAATTGATCTTGATTTTTAAAACTAACATGACTTCCTATAATCATAATATTCACCAATAATATTTTATAATATTTCAAATAAAAAAAGAAGATATTATTGAATAATACCTTCTTCTACTTTTTCAAGTTCTAATTCTTTTTCAGTTTTTTTAGTTTTACCATCAAATATTAACACATCTTCTAAAAATGTTTGCATACCATAATAACTAAAGTCATCAATCTTTCCTTTATTTTCAACAACTATTCGTTGAATATTATAGTCAAATGCATTATCTCCTAATGATTCAACTTTTCCAGGAATAGTAATTTCAGCAAAGTTGTTTCCTACAAAAGCACCATTACCAATTACAACTAAATCTTTATCTAGCGTAATTTTTTTGATTTCTTGGTCACTAAAAGCATATGGTCCTATGTTTTTAACTCCATTTGGAACTTTTACATTATCTCTATTTTTACCAGCATAACTAACAATATAAGATGTATCTAAACCACTTGACATATCATATATAAATGCATTTTTATCATCTAATAAATTATTATTAAATGGTGTTTCACCAAAATCTATTTTAGAACTCTTAAATTCTAAATTAGAAATTTTATTGTTAGAAAAAGCATTTTTTCCAATAGATGTTACTTTTTCTGGTATAACTACACTTTCAATTAAATTTTTATTAAAAGCATATTGTTCAATTTCAAGAAGTGAATCAGGAAGAGTTACAGAGGTAATTTGCATATTTTCAAATGCAGATTCCCCTATTGATTGTACTTCAACTCCTCCTAATATTCTTGGTATAACTACTTCTTTACCACATAAATTGTAATAATAACCTGTAATTTTCGTACCACTATATTTAAAACATGTTTTATCGCTTGTTGTTTGTTCTTCTTCAGTTTTATTATTCATGACTAGTCTGAATACAACTGCTCCAACAATAGCAACAATACTAGCAATGATTACAATAGTTCTTTTTCCCATAATAACCTCCTAACGATTTCTTTGGAATGCAATCGTAGTACAATCACCATTCCATCTTGTTCCTAAATGTTCAAACTCAGCAAATGATGTTTTATTTAAAACAATTATCTTTGAAAGTTTAATATTATCATCAAAAGCATTATCGCCAATTATTTTTAGAGAACCAGGTAAGTTTACGCTAACTAAATCACAGTTATAGAAAGCATTATTACCTATCTTATATAAGTTACTACTATCATTATTAATTGTATTAAGGAATTTAACATCAGATAACTCATAGTTTCCAGAGAATGCATTATCTCCAACTTCAGTAATATCATCAGTAAACTTAAATGATGTAATTCCTGTTTCTTTAAATGAATTAGCACCAATCTTAGTAATCTTAACTCCTTGAATAATTCCATCAGTTCTATTTAAATCTACATCTTGTCTACAGAAATCTCTGTAACTTGTTATAGTACTTCCGTTTAATGTAAAGCAGTTATAATCATAACTATCACCATTAAATTGTACAAATGGAACAGATCCATTCCATCTAGCACCCATACCATTTGTAGTAAGTCTTGTACCATCATCTACAATAATATTTGTTAATGCCATACCTTTTAATGCATCAGCAGTAGTACCAGTAACAGTATTAGGAATTTTAACTTTCTTATCACATATACTAGCATCATAATAATAACCAGTTAATACATTTCTATTATCAAGTTTTAAGCAAGTTAATTGATCCTTTTCGTATATAACATGATTTCCATTATTCCATCCTTCTGGATGTGTAGTAAAGTTATTTTCATTTGTTTTTCCTGCTGCCATTATATAATCTACTGTTGCATTATTAAATGCTCCAGCTTCTAAATTTTTAATTGTATTTGGAACATAAACACTAGTTAAATTCAATCCATTAAATGTATTAGAACCAATTGTTGTAATATTAACACCATCAATAGTTTCTGGTATTACAGCTTTCTTAGAACATGTTGGATTATAATTTGTTAGCACAGCACCATTATGTCCAAAGCAAGATTCAATTTCAAACTTAATATTTGTACAATCACCATTCCATCTCTTACCAACTTCTTCGAATTGTTCTATTTGTGCTTTACCTTTTACAAATATTTCAGATAAAGCTGTAGTTCTATCAAATGCATAATCTCCAATTTTAGTAACAGAGGCAGGAATAGTTACTTTACTATATTTTCCATAAGTAAATGCAAAGTCAGGAATAACAGATAATTTATTAATCTTACTCATATCAATAGTTTCTAAGTTTGAGCATCCATAAAATGCTAATGGTTCCATAGTTTGAATACCACTACCAAATGTTACACTCTTTAATTTAGTATTACCTTGGAAAGCACCATAATATGGACTACTACTTGTATAGCTATAACTCCATGGAACATAAGAATCATATCCTCTCTTATAAGAATTATAATAACTATTACTTGTTGTAATACCACCTATAAACTCAACACTATTTGGTAATGTTAATGTTTCAAGGCCTGTATTATAAAATGCTCCCCATTTAATAGTTTTTAATTTATTATTAAAGTCAATTGTTTTTAAAGAACTATTATACGCAAATGCTCTAGCACCTATAGTCTCAACATTTGTTCCTAAAGCTAATGAAGTAATTCCACTGCTATAGAATGTATAATCTGGTATTTCTGTAAGTCCATTTCCAGTATTTAATGTACCAGATAATGTAATAGCATAACTTCCATTATAGAAGTTTGTAGAATCAATTTGTGTAACTTTATTAGGAATTGTTATATTACTTCTTCCCTCACCTGCGTAGCTATTTAATGTTGAAGTTTCAGTTCTATCAGAATTAATATTCATGACAAATGCTTTATCAGCAGGGAACTTATTACTCTTAAATGCATTTAATCCTAATGATGTAACAGCAGGATAAGTAGCACCTGTTAATTGATTGCCTGCAAATGCATAAGAACCTATCTTTTTAAGGTTATTACCCATTGTTACAGTTCCTGTTAATCCAAGACCAGAAAATGCATTTCCAGGTATTTCTTCAAGATTAACTGTATAACCACTTTGTGTTACCGTATTAGGAATAACAAGATTAGATCTTGCAGCTCCACCATAACTATTTAATACTTTAGTAGGTTTTCCAGAAGAATCTGGTTGCATTATAAATGCTGTTTCAGGTGGCATTTTATTATTTCTAAATGCATTAGTTCCTAATGATGTAACACCACTCATACTAAAATCTGAAATTTGATTATTAGCAAAAACTTCACTTCCAATACTAATATTAGTTCCATGTATATTTAATTTATTAATGCTATTTGAACTAAATACGTTACTATCGAATCTATTACCATTACCACTAATTTCTACTTCTGTGATTTGATTATTTGAAAATGCATTGTTTCCAATACTTAAATTATTTCCACTAATATGTACTTTAGTTAATTTGTTATTTTTAAATGCTTCAGAACCAATACTTTCTAATGTACTTGGAAATACCAATTCAGAAATATTATTATTTCGAAAAGCTATATTACCAATAGTTTTTAATTTAGTTTTACTAAAATCAACAGATGTAAGTTTAGATCCTGAGAAAGCCCAGTTACCAATTGATTCTAAGTTTTTACCAAATTTAACTGTAGTTAACAAACTATTACTTTCAAATGGACCATATGAACAGCTTTCACCAAATTGTACTAAACTATCTGGTAATGTAACACTGACAAGTTTATTACTATGGAAGGCTCCACACTCTATTTTTTCTAAAGCTCCAGGTCTAAATACTAATTCACTAATCTGATTATATTGGAAAGCATATTGTTTAATAGTTTTAACACTTGAACCTATTATTACTGTTGTTAATTGATTATTATAGAAAGCTCCACTAGAATATCCAGTACCAGGAATAACTTCTATTGAGTTTCCTGTATCTAATGTACCTTTTAATCCCATATTCCTAAATGAAACTTGAGATATATCTCTTACTTTTGCTGGGAATGTTAAATTTGTTCTTGAAGCTCCTGCATAAGAGTTTAACACCCCTGTTTCTTTTCCATTTGCATCTACATTCATTATATATGCTTGACTATCAGGCATTTGATTGTTTCTAAATGCATTTGGTCCAAGTGACTTAACTCCACTCAATGTTATTTTAGAAATTGAGTTATCTGCAAATGCCTCTTGACCAATTGTTACACCCTTTTGACTAGATAAGTATATAGATTTTAATCCAGCACCATAGAAAGCATAATCTCCAATTGATGTAACACTTGTAGCTAATCTTATAGCACCAAGATTTCTATTATTTGCAAAAGCATAATTTCCAATACTAGTTAATTTATTTTGTGAACTTAAATCTATTGAAGATAATTTTGTATTATAGAATGTATATGATCCAATAGTAGTAATTGCATTAGATTGGAACTTAACAGCTTCAAGATTTGGATTGTTTTGGAAAACACCATTTCCACTACCACAACTAGTAGTACCAATTGAAGTAATTCCTCTTGGCAATAATACAGATTTCAATTTATTATTAGCAAATGCTCCACATCCAATTGAAGTTACATTATTTCCTAAATAAACTTGATTTATATTATTACCATAAAATGCTTGAGAACCAATTTCTTTAACTGTATCTGGCATGTATAATTGCTCAATACCTTTATTTTTAAATGCATTGCTTGCAATTTTTTCTACTCTGACACCTGCCCACTTACATGGAATAATAACTGACTTAGCTTCACCCATATAATTAGTTATTGTTTTAGTAGCTTTATCAAATTCAAACCATTTAGCAGATGTTGGTTCAAGTCCAGATGTTTGACAAGAATAACCAGTAAATCCAGAATATGGAACTTTGATTGGAATACAGTTTCCTTGATCATCACAATTATAAGTTATCCAGTCATATTGGTCTTCAGGATTGATACCTTTAGTAGCCATTAAATAATCTAAATCGCAGTCTTTTATTTCGATTACGTTATCATATAATTCAGTTATATCTTTAGCAGTAAGACCATTTTCTTCATCAATATTGAATACTGTATGTTCTGTATTATCAGATATAGCATACATAACAATCTTACTATTCTTAACATAAATTAAGTAGAATATTTGTCTACCTGTGACATCTAACTCATTAATAATTTCTCCAGAAGATGAACAATATATTTTATCTTCAACATCTCCTTTAAATGTTTCTTGAGACAATTTCTTTTCAGCAGCATTCATAATAGCTCTTGCTTCAATTAAGAAAGCATCATCTTGTGACTTTCTAAACATAACAAGTACTTGAGGAAGTACTATTAATACAAGTATTGCAAGTATAGCAATTACTGCTAGTAATTCAACTAATGTAAACCCTTTTTTCTTCATAATAAACCTTCTTTCTTAAAATCCAATATCCTTGCATAAGATATTTCCATCAAAATATCCAAGTTCGTATGCAATATTAACTACATATTCATTATATTTTTCTTGTAGTATTAAATCTTTATTACTAATTGAATCTTTAATAGTTTTATTTTTAATTTCAAAAGAATAATCTTTAGTTTTATTAGTATTTACACATCCATCACAATATACACTAGCTTTTTCATCTAAATATAGTTTATTATTTTTAATTTCATACTTTCCAAAAGATTTATCAGCACATGTGCTCTCATTATTATATATTTTCTTATAAGCATAAATATTATGTTCAAATAAACCAATTATTACGCTTTTATCACTACTAACATATATTTTATCTAAATATAACTTATTACCAGCATAACCAAGTATTTTTTTACTACTAGCACAAACAAAGTCTTCTTCAAGTTCACAATTTTTATTATAATTATTATCATATTCAAATTTGTAAACTGTGCTTTTAATAATCTTTGTTTTTTTATTAGGCTTGCTAGGATTTGTAGAATTATCTTCAACATATATTATATTTGGTCTTGTTTCATTCAAATCAACAACCACTTCATTTATATCAAAATCAAGTGAATGATTACCATCATAGTGAATTACACCTTGTAACATCTTTACAGCCTTTTCATTAACCATATGATAATATGCAAAAATAATTAACTCAGCAAAAAGAATTATAAATAAGAAATAATACACCCCTTTTAATACTTTTATATGTGATTCTAAATATCGTTTCATCCTATTTACCTCTATTATTAATTATACCAAATTATTATATTATTACAATAAAAAATAAGAAAGATTTTATCTTTCTTATTTATTCTTATAAATAGTATTATTTACTAGTCACTGTCAGCAGCTAATGCAACTTCACATTGATAGTTAGAAACTAATTCTGTACCAGTTTTACCATTGTCTTTAAGAGTTAAAGCAACTCTTGAGAAAGCTTTTGGTAAATATGATTGTGCATCAGCAATTGTGATAACACCAGTATTTACGTCAGTAGTTCCAGCAGTTCCTACTTCAACACTTACAACAAGATTTGTTGGTGGGTTATCTAATGCATCATTTGATAATTGATGATCTTTACTATCAATATTTGTAGCACCGATTCTTTCTTTCTTTAAACCAGGACCGTTGTAAATAAATTGATATTGTTTGTCAGTAGCATAGAACTCAGTAACTTCACCAGCAAGATTGAAGTGAATATAATAATCAATTGCATTAGTACCACTTAAATCTAATAATTTGTATCCAGTTTCTGTTGATTGAGCTACTCTTGTACCACTAACTCTAGCATATGTAATACCACCAGACCATTTGCTCATGTCTCCCATTGAGTCACTAACAAATTGAGTTGCAGCTGTGTCGTAAATAGATTGAAGTTCAGTAACAAATGTATTTTTCTTTGCTTGGTTGAACATTCCTAATACGTTTGGTAATGCAATAATAACTAAAATAGCTAGGATAGCAATAACAGCTAGTAATTCAACTAATGTAAATCCTTTCTTTTTCATAATAATTAAATATCCCTTTCCTTTCTGTGAGGTATTACCTCTACCTTATAGATAAATTGTATCATTGATATTTTTAGTAGTCAATATTTAAAAAATAAAAAGTGTAAAATTGTTTTTATTTTACACTTTTCTTACTCTTTTACTTCTAAATAATTTCCACTATCTAAATACAATATTCCTCTTTTACCATTTAATTTAGATACAATAGATTCATATTTATTTAACTTATTTAATTTAGATATTGTTATGTATACTTCATTACCATCATTCATATATAATAAGAATCTTTCACTATCATAATCTGTTTTATTATATTCAATTTCACTTATTAATGAAATTATACTTGTATCTATTTTAGAAAACTCTTCTATAAATTTATTTTCAGTATCTTCTTCTAAGAAATTTATAAGTGTTGGCACACCTACTACATTTTCAAGACCAATATTAGTTTTATCTGATAAAACATATTGATTAATACTTCTCTTTAAATATAATATTTTCTTTTCTTTAACATCTATTTCTAAAACAAATCCTTTTTTCTTATTAATAGTAGCATCTTCAACTAAATCTAATTTCTTTAATTTGTTTTTTATTTTAGATTTATTTAATAATAAAAACTTAGGATATTTTTCTAAATTAGCAGCTTCTATTATTTGTTCATCACTATAATAATTATTATTCAATATAATTATATTTTTAGTTTTTACATCAAATAATAATTTAATAGAAATAGTTATTAAAAATAATATTATTAAAAATATAAA
>CAMMYS010000006.1 GCA_946528555.1 uncultured Mycoplasmatota bacterium | reverse complement strand
GAATCATCCGAATATTCAATGAAAGTTTCATTGTTTTTATTCGTAAGAATATATCCAGCTCGATATTTCTTTTTATTAATTTTTATTATATCGTTAATGCATGTTTGAGTAGTGAAACTACTTGACTTTGAACAAGAAGATATGAAGGCAAAATTGTAAATATTCATTTGAATTAGGAAAAGAATTAAAAGCATTGGAAAATTTCTTTTGATTGAGATTAATTTTGAAATGAAATTAAATGAAATGCTATCCATTGTTTTTTTTGATTAGTTTAAATTTATTGATGTATATTAAGTTTTTTTGGATAAAATAGTATATTTATACCTAAAACACTTAAAAAGTTCTTAAAAAGGCTTAAAAATGCTTTAAAAAGTGTAGAGGGGTAAAAATAATAAAAACGAGGCAATGAAATGAAAGGAATGGAAAATGAGTAAGTTAAAATTATTAGAATTATTTGGGGGTATAGGTGCTTGTAGTAAAGCACTTGAAAAACTGGGTATAGATTATGAAATAGTAGATTATGTAGAAATAGATAAATATGCGGTAGCAAGTTATAATGCAATACATAATACTAATTTTGAACCACAAGATATTACAACTTGGAATAAAGATATAGAAGTAGATTTGATTATGCACGGATCACCTTGCCAAGATTTTTCACTTGCTGGAAAACAAGCTGGTGGGGATGAAGGTTCTGGAACTAGAAGTTCTTTAATGTATGAAACTTTAAGAATAGTAGAAAAATTAAAACCTAAATATGTAATATGGGAAAATGTAAAAAATGTTATTTCAAAGAAACATAAACATAATTATGATAAGTATTGTAATAAAATGAGTGAATTAGGTTATATGAATTATGGACAAGTATTAAATGCAAAAGATTATGGCATACCACAAAATAGAGAAAGAGTATTCACAATATCAATTAGAAAAGATTTAAATCAAACCTTTGAATTCCCACAAAAGCAAGAACTTAAATTAAAACTAAAAGATATGTTAGAAGATGATGTAGATGAAAAATATTATTTATCTGATAAAGCAATAGAAGGCAGATTAACAACAAATTATCAAAAGTATAAATTAGAAGAAAATATTATAAATGGAAAAGACATTCATCCAACAATATTAGCTAGATTTGAAGGGGCACCAACATTATATATAAATAATAATACTAAAAAAGGTTATTTAGAAGCTAAAGATGGTGATGGAATATATACAAACATTTCAAAAACTAAAAGGGGTACAGTACAACCACAAATGATACAAACTATAACAACTAGACAAGATTTAGGGGTGGTGATTAGCAATGAATAAATTAAGAATAAGAAAACTAACACCAAAAGAATGTTGGAAATTAATGGGGTTTGATGATAAAGATTTTGAAAAAGCATCAAAAGTTAATTCTAACTCTCAATTATATAAACAAGCTGGTAATAGTATAGTTGTAAATGTATTAATGGTTATATTAAATAATTTAATAATGAAATAAAAGAAAGCGAAGTGAAAATATATGGCAAATAAAGATGAGATAAAAAAAGATGGAAAAGAATTGCCAGTAGTAGAAAATTTAATTAAGTTAGCTGAAGATTATGGGGTTGATGATAACCCATTATTTACTACAACATTAGAAAGATATATAACACAAATAAAAACATTAGAAGATTTAAAGAAAGTTATAAAAGATAGTGATGCAATAGTTACTAAAGAGTATGTAAAAGGTAGAGAAAATTACTATGTGCATCCAGCTATACAACAATATGATAGAACTACTGATAGTGCTAATAAATCAGTAGCTACATTAATGAAGATCATTAAAAGTTTAGATAGTGATAGTAGTAAAAATAAAGATGAAGATGTTTTGGCTGAACTTATGGATGATGATATAGATGTTAGTAAATAAAGCATATGATTATTGCAAGAAGTGTATAAATGAAGATACCACACCCAAATATGTAAAATTACAAATGAAAGATTTTATAGATATATGTGATGGTAAGAATGAAAAATATGTATTAAGTGAAAAAAAACTAGAACAATTAAATAAAATACTTAAAATATTAATAATGCCAAAAGGTCTTAAAGCTGGTAAAACATTATATGAGTGTTCTACTGGTTATCAATGGTTATTTTATACTGCTATACTATGTGTAGTTTATAAAGATAACCCAAATAAAAGAAGATATGAAATAGGACTACTAGAAATATGTAGAAAGAACTTTAAAACATATACCATAGGAACTTTATTTTTAATTTTATTTATAACTGAACCTAAATTTAGTTCTTTTTATTCAGTAGCACCAGTAGCCCAACTATCTAAAGAAATTCAGAAAGCAATAAGTGAAACTATTAGAAGTAGTTTGGCAGTATATGAATTTAGGGGTAAAAAAAGATTTAAGATCACTAGAGATTATATAAAATTTTTACCTAAAGATACTACATATATACCTTTAGCATTTAGTACATCTACATTAGATGGTAAATTACCCAATGTTTGGTGTGCTGATGAAGTAGGTGCATTAAATACATCATACCCAATAGAAGCAATGAAAAGTGGTCAATTAAATATAACTAATAAATTAGGCTTTATTATATCCACTAAATATCCAACAATAGATAACCCATTTGAAGATGAAGTTAAATATAGTAAAAATGTATTAGATGGGTTAGAAAATGATGAAACTAGATTTAGTTTGTTATATGAACCAAATGAAACTGAAAATTGGGGAACTGATGATATGATTTTAAAACAAGCTAACCCAGTAGCATTAGAAATAAATGAAATATGGGAAGATTTATTAAAGAAAAGAGCATATGCAATAGCAGTAGAAAGTGCTAGGGAAAATTTTGTTACTAAACATTGTAATATAGCATACCAAGGTACTGGAACTGAAAGTTATATAGATGTAAAAGATGTTCAAAAGTGCAAAGTTACTAACATTGATTGGCAAGGAAGATTAGTTTATGTTGGTTTAGATTTAAGTATGAGCAATGATAACACAAGTGTAACAATGGTTAGTGTAGATGATGATAATAATATATTATCTAAAAGTTTTGCATTTATTCCAAGTGGTAGGATAGATGAAAAATCATCATATGAAAAAGTTAATTATAGAGAATTATTAAAAACTGAAAATGTAATTGAATGTGGGGATATGGTAATTGATTATTCAGTAGTTGAAGATTTTATTATGAACCTAGAAAATAAATATGGTGTTACTATTCAAGCAATAGGATATGATAGATATAATTGTTTAAGTACTGCTACAAAGTTAGAAAAGTATGGTATGAATTGTGTAGAAGTTAAACAACATTCAAGTGTATTACATTCACCGACTAAATTATTAAAAGAAAAAATATTAAAAGGTGAATTTCAATATACTGAAAATAAATTATATGAAATTAATTTTCAAAATGCTAGATGCAGCTATGATACTAATTTAAATCTATATGTTCATAAAAAGAAAAGTAGTGGTAAAGTTGATATGGTAGTATCAACAATAAATGCAGTTTATTTATTACAACAAGATATGATATTTGGTGATGATTTTACTATACAAGTTATATAAAAGTGCTAATTATATTGTAATTAGTGCTTTTTTAGTTTTGAAAAAGTTATGAATTTTTAACCATAAAAGTATTTTATAATTAAAATAGAAATATTTAGGTAAAGAAAGGTGGTGATGTTATGGGCTTATTTGATAGATTTAAAAAAAGAGATACAACACCCCAAACAACAACTACATCACCAGCAACTGATGATGTATTATTACAAGCATTATTAAATGATGAAGTAATAGATAGAGAAAAAGCTATGACTTTACCAGCAGTAGCTGGTGCAGTTGATTTAATTTCTAATATGGTTGCTAGTATGCCAGTTAAATTATATAAATATAAACAAGGCAAGGTTGAAGAAATAGAAAATGATGATAGAACCAGATTATTAAATTCTGATACTGGTGATACATTGGATGCATTTCAATTAAAGAAAGCATTGGTAGAAGATTATTTAATGGATAAGGGTGCATTTTGTTATATATCAAAATCAAGAAATGATGTAACTGGTTTATATTATGTAAAACCAATATATGTATCTATATTAAAGAATTTTAAACCAATTTATAAAGATTATACTATTAATGTTTTAGGTGATAGCTATAAACCTTATGAGTTCATAACACTATTAAGAAATACAAAAGATGGTTCAACTGGTACTGGTTTAACTGATGAAGTTGGTAAAGCACTTGAAACTGCATATAATACACTTTTATACCAATTAGGAATGGTTAAAAGTGGTGGTAATAAAAGGGGCTTTTTAAAATCAACTAGAAAACTAGGACAAGATGAAATAGATACACTAAAAAGGGCTTGGAATAACCTTTATAGAAATAATGAAGAAAATGTAGTTGTATTAAATAATGGTTTAGAGTTCCAAGAAGCTAGTAATAGTAGTGTAGAAATGCAATTAAATGAAAGTAAGAAAACATTACAAGATGAAATTAATACAATATTTCATATATATCCAAATGATTTTTATAGAACATTCAAAGAAGGTATTTACCCAATTATAAAAGCATTTGAAACTGCTTTAAATAGGGTTCTATTATTAGAAAAAGAAAAGAAAAATATGTACTTTGAATTTGATGTAAAAGAAATTCTAAAAGCCACACCAAAAGAAAGATATGAAGTATATAAACTAGCAAAAGAAACTGGTATTATGACAATCAACGAAATGAGAAAAGCCGAAAATATGAATTATATAGAAGGTTTAGATGTTGTCAATGTTGGTTTAGGTGCAGTTTTATATGATACTAATACACATCAATTTTACACACCAAATACTGATACAACAACCCAAGCTAATATTCAAAAGGTAATTGAAGATAAAGAAATAGATACTGCTTTTGAACAAAGTGGTAATAGTTCTGATAGTTAGGGGGTGATTAAAATGTTAGTAAGAGTAAAAGAAGATAAAGTTGAAATAGAAGGCTATGTAAATGCAATAGAAAGAAATTCTAAAACCCTTCGTGATAGAGTAGGTGAATTTATTGAAAGAATTTGTAAAGGTGCTTTTAAAAAAGCATTAAAAAGAAATGATGATGTGCATATACTTTTAAATCACGATTGGAATAGAGATTTAGGAAGTACCAAAGAAGGTAACCTAGAACTAGAAGAAGATAATATAGGCTTAAAAGCTAGAGCAACTATAACTGATAAAGAAGTTGTAGATAAAGCTAGAAAAGGTGATTTAGTTGGTTGGTCTTTTGGTTTTACTGATAGAGATGTTGAAAGATCAATAGAAAATGGTTTGATGCATAGAGCAGTAAAAGATTTAGATTTATATGAAGTATCTATACTAGATAGAAGAAAATCACCAGCATATGAAGGTACTTTAATTAGTGCTAGAGATGATAAAGAAATATTTGTTGGTGATGAATTTATAGATGATATAGAAATAAGAGAAGAAAAGGTAGAAGAACCAAAGGCTGAAGAAACTAAAGAAGAACCAAAGGTAGAACAACCACAAGTTGAAGAACCAAAGGAACAAGGTGAGCCAAAACAACAAGAAGTTGTTGAAAATATAAATAATACTACTGAAAAATCAATAGATTATTCAGAGTATGAAAACATAATTATGGAAATGAAAGGAGAATGCTAATTATGTATGGTAAAGAATTATTAGAAAAGAAAAATGATTATATTGTTAGAGCTGAAGAAGTTTTAAACAAGGCTAAAGAAGAAAAAAGAGAATTAACTGAAGATGAAGCAATGGAACTTGCCGAAATTCGTGATAATGTTAGAAAAATTGTTAAATCTATGAAATTAGATGATGATTTTAAAGAACTAGAACAAATGGAACACACAAATGCAGAAGCAGAAGGAAGTGATAAAATGAATACTGAAGAAAAAGAAACAAGAGCATTTGAAAACTATGTTCGTGGTGTTATTAACACTAGAGATAATAACTTAACTGAAACTGATAATGGTGCAGTTATTCCACAAACTATTGCAAATAAAATTATTAAAAAGGTTTATGATATTTGCCCTATACTTCAAAGAAGTACAAAATATAATGTAAAAGGAACTTTAACTATTCCTTACTATGATGAAAGTGAAACTGCAATTACAGTTGCATATCAAAATGAATTTAGTGCATTATCAAGTAATGTTGGTGAATTTACATCAATTGAATTAACTGGTTATTTAGCTGGTGCATTAAGTTTAATTTCAAGAAACTTAATCAATAATTCAAATTTTGATATTGTTGGTTTTGTAGTAGATCATATGGCATATGCTATTTCAAGATTTATTGAAAATGAACTATTAAATGGTACTACTGATAAAGTTGATGGTTTATCTAAATTAAATAATAAAGTTACAACTGCTAGTGCAACTGCGGTTACTGGTAATGAATTAATTGAATTACAAGCTAAAGTTAAAGATGTTTACCAAGGAAATGCTATTTGGATAATGTCAACTGCAACTAGAACTGCTATTAGAGAATTAAAAGATAATATGGGTAGATATTTACTACAAGATGATATTTCATCACCATTTGGTCATACATTACTAGGTAAACCAGTTTATGTATCTGATAATATGGAAGAACTTGGTGCTGGTAATACTGCTATTTACTATGGTGATATGAGTGGTTTAGCAACTAAATTTAGTGAAGAAATCAACATTCAAGTACTTCGTGAAAAATATGCTGACCAACACGCAGTTGGTGTAATTGGATGGTTAAACTTTGATGCTAAAGTTGAAAATGCACAAAAGATTGCTAAATTAGTTTGTGCTGGTGCTTCAGTTTAAGTAGGTGATATTAATGTATAAAGCATTAGTATCATTTGCTGGTAAAGTTTCAATGTATAAAGGTGAAGTAAAAGAAATTACTGATAAAGCAGTAGTTGAAGATTTACTAAATGCTAAATACATTGAAAAGGTTGAAACACAACCAAAAGAAACTATTACTGAAAAAGTAATAGCACCAATTAAAAAAAATAAAAATAAATAATATTATTTGTTGTTTTGGCAAATACCCAATAAAGAAAGGGTGAAAAAATGAATAATATAACAAAAGTTAGTGAAATTACTTATTCTGATGTAGCTGATTATATTAGATTAAGTAGTGAACAAGCAACTGAAGAACAAAATACTTTAACTAATTTAATAAATATTTCCAAAGATTATATAAAACAATATACTGGTATAACTTCTGATACTGAATTAGATAAATATAATGATCTAGTAATTGTTGTTCTTATATTATGTCAAAGTATGTATGACGATAGAACATTATATGTTGATAGTACTAATTTAAATAAAGTAGTAGAAACTATACTAGATATGCATTCAAAAAATTTACTACCTTCATATGGTAAAACACCAAGTGAAGAAGAAAGTAGTTCAATTTAATGATTAATGCTGGTAAATATAATAAAAAAATTGTAATTTATCAAGTAACCGATGGTGAAGATGTTGATGGTTTTCCTATAAATACTGAAACACCTATATTAACAACTTATGCTAGTGTTAAAACTACAAAAGGTATGACAATTATAATTAATAATAGTGATTTTGAAAAGGCTTATACTAATTTTACAATTAGATACCCAGTAACAACAATTACTAGGGATATGTTAATTAGATTTAATAATAAAACCTATTCAATTCAATATTTAAATAATGTTAATGAAGCAAATGTAGAATTAGAAATACAAGCAAAGGAAGTTACACATTAATGCCTAAATTTGAAGTTGAATTACCAAATGATTTAATTAAAGAATTTGAAAATCTATCTAAAGATAGTAAAAAGATGGTTGAAGATATGACTAAAGCTGGTGCTAAAGTTATATATGATAATATGAATAAGAATTTACCACAAGCTTTAAAAGAAAGTGGGTTTAAAAATAATATTAAACTTACTAGAACATATGAAACATTAAGTGATGGTGGAATAAATACTGGTGTTGCAATTACTGGATATTTTATTAATAAAGAAGGTAAGAAAACACCAGCACCACTTGTTGCTAATGTATTTGAATATGGAACAAGTAGAAGTGGTAGAGATTATCCACAACAACCATTTTTAAGAAAATCAGTTAAAAAAGAACAAATTGAAGCAGCAATGTTAAAAGTTCAAGATGAATATATTAAAGGATGATTTAAATGAATAGTACAATTAAAACTATTTTTACAAATTTTAAAGTTAATGGTGTAACAATACCAGTATCATTTTTAAAATATGATGGTACTGCTACAACATATGTAGTTTATTTGGAAACTGATAAAGATAATTCATATAGTGCTGATGATGAATTAATGGGTTATGTAGATTATTATGATTTTAATATATATTCAAAAGGGAATTATTTACAAGTAGTTGAAGCAGTAAAGAATTTATTAAAACAAAATGGTTTTAGATGGCAACCAAGTAGAGATAGTGCAGATATGTATGAAGATGATACTGGTTATTATCATAAAACAATATGTTTTGCTATTGAAAGGAATGATTAAATATGGCAAAGATAGGCTTAAACAATTTTAGATATTCAATATTAACTGAAGCTTCTGATGGTACACCATCTTATAATGGTGCAGTAAAACCAGCTAAAGCAGTAAGTTGTAATGTTGAAATTACAAACAATGAAGCAACACTATATGCTGATGATAGTTTAGCTGAAAGTGATTATTCATTTGCAAATGGTACTATAACTATGGGTATAGATACTGAAGATGAAGAAACTATGGCAGCTTTATTAGGTCATACTTATAGTGCAGAAACTGGTTTAGTTAAATCAGCTGATGATATTGCACCATATGTAGGAATTGGTAGGGTTGTAGTATCTATGGTAAACAATGTTAGATACTATACTGGTAAAGTATTATATAAATGCAAATTCCAAGAACCATCACAAGAAGATACTACACAAGGTGAAAGTTTAGAATTTGGAACTTCAGAACTTGAAGGTAGTGTAAATAAACTTGCTAATGGTAAATGGTCTATTGAAAAGAAATTTACTACTAAAGCAGATGCAATAGCTTGGGTTGAAGAACAATTTGCAAGTTCAAGTGTATAATATTAAACCATAATGGGTGGGTAAAAAATACCCATCCATTTTTTAATAAAGTTAAAGAAGGAAGGAATGAATGAAATGAAAGAAATGGAAACAAAATTAACTTTAGAAGATAAAGAATATATATTAGCATTTAATTTAAATGCAATGTCAGAAATACAAGAAAAATATGGAACTATAAATAACTGGGTTAAAGAAATAAATTTAGATGGTTCAGAAGGTGAAGAACCTAATTTAAAAGCATTAATATATGGTTTAACTGTAATGTTAAATGAAGGTATAGAAATTACAAATGATAGAACTGGATCTAAAGAAAAACTATTTACACAAAAGGAAGTAGGCAGATTATTAAGT
Organism: uncultured Mycoplasmatota bacterium; assembly: GCA_946528555.1. The sequence continues at coordinate 23,783 of CAMMYS010000006.1, read as the reverse complement.
AAAGTTGGTATGGAAGAAGCATCACAAAAGATGGCTGATGCAGTTATTGAAAGTACTAAAAGTGATGAAAAAAACTAACCATCCACGATGAAGATGATGAAATTGAACCATTTGATTTTTCGTGGATATACTTTATATGTAGAGCTAAATTACATTTAGATGATAAAGAAAGTGGTAGATTAACCATTAGAATGTTCAATAAATTATATAAACATTATAAAGATAATTTTGATTTAGAATTAAGCCTAACATTATCTAAAAAGACATATAAACAAGCTGAAAGAGAACAACAAAGAAAGGATAATTGGGAATGGTAGAAAGGAAGTGATGTTATGGCTAATACAGCATTTGCTACTAAAGTAAAAATAACTGGTTCTGAAGAATATCAAAAGGCATTAAAAAATATTAGTTTACAATTAAAAGAAACTTCTTCACAAATGAAGGTAGTTACAAGTGCATTTGATAAAAATGATAAATCTAGTCAAAATTTAACTAAACAAAGTGAAGTATTAAGTAATAAATTAAAATTACAACAACAATATTTAGAGCAATTAAAAAATAAATATACTGATGTAAATAATAAAGTACAACAAAGTGCAAATCAACATAAAACATTAGAAGATAGATTAAATACTGAAACTGCTAAATTAAAACAAATTGAAAGTACTTTAGGTAAATCATCTAGTGAATATCAAAATCAAGCTAAAGTAGTTCAAGAAACAACTAGGGAATACAATGCATCAAGTAAAGCCCAAGAACAAAACCAGCAAACTTTAAGCAAATTAAGAATAGAATTAAATAATGCACAATCAGATTATAACAAAACTGATGTAGAATTAAAAAATGTTACTAAATCACTAGAAGAAACAAGTGATAGTGCTGATGATTTAACTGATAGCATTAAAAAAGCTGGTAAAGAAGCAACTGATAGTTCTAAAGGTGGTTTTACAATACTTAAAGGTACTATTGCAAATTTAGCTAGTAGTGCAATACAAAGTGCAATAGGTGCTTTAAAAAAACTTGGTGGCACATTAATAAGTGTTGGTAAACAAGCATTAGAAAGTTATGCTGAATATGAACAATTAAGTGGTGGTGTAGAAACATTATTTAAAGATAGTGCTAGTGTAGTAGAAGGATATGCTAATCGTGCTTATAAAACTGCTGGTTTAAGTGCTAATGAATATATGTCAACTGTTACAAGTTTTTCAGCATCTTTACTTCAAGGTTTAGGCGGGGATACTAAAAAAGCAGCTGAAGTAGCAGATATGGCAATTATAGATATGTCAGACAATGCTAATAAAATGGGAACTTCAATGGAAATGATCCAAAATGCATACCAAGGTTTTGCTAAACAAAATTATACAATGCTAGATAACTTGAAATTAGGTTATGGTGGTACAAAGTCTGAAATGGTTAGATTGGTAAAAGAAAGTGGTATTTTAGGAAAAGCTGCTGATGATTTAACTGTTAAGAATTTTGACCAAAAGGTAAGTTATGACCAAATTATACAAGCTATTCATAAGGTACAAGAAAATATGGGTATAACTGGTACTACTGCAAAAGAAGCAAGTACAACTGTTGAAGGTTCAGTAAATACAGTAAAAGCATCTTGGCAAAACTTATTAACTGGTATAGCTGATGGTAACCAAGATATAAAACCATTAGTAAAAAATCTTTCAGATAGTATTACTATTGCTATGAAAAATATAATTCCTATAGTTATAGAAATAATAAAAGGACTTGGTGAAGTATTTAAAGTATTTGTAAATGAAACTTTACCACAAATAATAGAAGAATTACCGCCAAATATACAAACTAAAATTAAAAAAATACAAGATGTATTTAATTGGTTTGTTAAAAATAAAGGTTTGGTTGCTGGGGCAATAGGTACAATGATAGCAGCATTTGCTATTACTAAAATAGCAACATTTATTACATCAATAGCTGGTTTAGTTACTTTAATTAAAAATTTAGAATTAGCAACAAAATTACAAACTGCGGCACAAGGGTTATTAAATACTGTAATGAATGCTAACCCAATAGGTTTAGTAATAGCTGGAATAACTGCATTAGTAGCAGCATTTGCAGTTTTATGGAATAAATCAGAAGCTTTTAGAAACTTTTGGATAGGCTTATGGGAAAATGTAAAACAAGCAGTTGGTTCAGCAGTAGATTGGATAAAAGCAGCACTTAATAAAATAGTAGATTTTATTAAAAATAACTGGCAAGGCTTATTATTATTAATAGTAAACCCATTTGTAGGTGCTTTTAAATTACTATATGATAATTGTGAAGGCTTTAGAAATTTTGTTGATGAAGTAACAACTGCAATAGCAAATTTCTTTAAAAATGCTTGGAATGACATAAAAAATACTTGGAGTAATGTTGCAAATTGGTTTAATAGTAATGTTATTTCACCAATAGCACAATTCTTTAGTAACTTATGGAATAATTTAAAAAATGGTGCGGTAACTGCTTGGAATAATGTAACAAGTGCATTCAGTAGAATAGGTACATTCTTTAGTAATATGTGGAATAACATAAAAAGTGGTTTTACTTCAATAGGTACAAAAGTAGCTGATGCAATAGGTGCTGCATTTAAAAGTGCTATTAATGGTGTAATTGGCACAGTTGAAAATGCTATTAACTTTATACCTAGGGCAATAAATGGTGCTATTAATCAAATTAATAAACTACCAGGGGTAGAAATTGGTAAAATGAGCTATGTTAGCTTACCAAGACTAGCAAAAGGTGGTGTACTTGAAAAAGGTCAATTAGGTTTATTAGAAGGTAGTGGTGCAGAAGCAGTAGTTCCACTAGAAAAAAATACTGAATGGATAAAGAAAGTATCTAATCAATTACAAAAGAATATGGTAGATAATAATGTAAATAAAGGTATATCTTATAATGAAATGGTAGATGGCTTTAAAGAAGCCCTATCACAAATGAAAATAGAATTAGATGATGAAAATATGGGTAAATTTGTTACAAATACAATAACAAATGCTATTTATAATTAGAAAGGGTGGTAAATATGGCTTATATAATATTAAATGGTGTAAAAAGTACTGATATTACTGGTTTATTAATTAGCAAATTACCACCTATTTCTAAACCTAAAATAAGAGTTAATACAACTGAAATAGATGGTGTAGATGGTGATATAATTACTAAATTAGGTTATTCAGCATATGATAAAACTATTAGTATAGGCTTATCATATAATTATGACTTAAATGAAGTAATATCATTCTTTAATAGTGATGGTGTAGTTACATTTAGTGATGAACCAAATAAATATTATAAATATCAGATAATAAATCAAATAGATTTTGAAAAATTAATAAGATTTAAAACTGCTGAAGTTACATTACATTGCCAACCATTTAAATATTCTTTAGAAGAAGGCACAAGAACATATACAACAAGCCCAGCAACAATAACTAATACTGGTAATATTTATTCAAAACCATTATTAAGTATAACTGGTACTGGTACTATTAATTTATCTTTAAATGGTAATCAGCTATTTGTAATTGATTTAGGTGATACATCAACTACTATAAATATAGATACTGATTTAATGGAAGCTTACAGCAATGATAATATATTAATGAATAGGCAAGTAACTGGTAATTATGATAATTTTAAATTAAATATGGGTTCTAATACTATAACTTGGGATGGAACTATTACAAGTTTAGAAATTAGCAACTATTCAAGATGGGTTTAGGTGGTGATTACAAAATGCAAGATGACTTTAATGAATTTAAAATAGAAGTAATCACTAGATTAACTAAAATTGAAGAAAAATTAGATGATTATAAAAATATAAAAGATAAAACTGAAGAAGCTTATAATTTATCAAAGAAAAATGAAGAAGATATTAAGGCTATTCAAGATAATGCTAGGTGGTTATGGCGTACTATAGCTGGTATCTTAATAGCTGGTATTATAAGTGCAATAATAGTTTTTAAATAAAGGATGGTGATATTATGATAATAAAAAATTTAGAAATAACTCGTGGTGATGATGTATCATTTTGTTTGGCATTGCAAGACTTTGAACCAAATACATTATCAGCAGCATATTTTAGTGTAAAAGAAAAGATAGATGATAATAATTATATAATTCAAAAGGCATTAAATAGTGGTATAACAATAAATTCTGATAATGATATACAAGTTACTATTGCTGCTGCTGATACTGATAGTATAGAGTTAGGAACATATTATTATGATTTACAAGTAACTATAAATTCTACTAAACAAACAATTTTAAAAGGTAAGTTTAATGTAACTTATGATATAACTAGGATGTGATTATATGAATGTAATATTTAAAAAAGATGAATATGTATTATTAGATGATACTAATAAAATAATTGCTAATTATATAGTTACTAAAGGTGCTAAAGGTGATACTGGTGCTGGTGAAGATAATATTATAGAAGATGTAAAAGTAAATAATAATTCATTACCAGTAACAAGCAAAAGTGTAAATATAGATTTAACTGGTTATGTAGAAAAAGAAACTGGTAAAGGCTTATCAACTAATGATTATACAACTACTGAAAAAAATAAATTAGCTGGAATAGAAGCTAGTGCTGATGTAAATATTATTGAAAATATTAAAGTAAATGGTGTAGCACAAACTATAACTAATAAAGCAGTAGATATAAGTGTGCCAATTAATACATCAGATTTAAATAATGATAGTGATTTTGTAACATCAAATGATTTATCACCAGTTGCAACAAGTGGATCATATACTGATTTATCTGATAAACCTACTGAACAATTAGTTAATGTAGGAACTGAAGTAGATGAAGATTATAGAGTAAACTTTATTAAAAATCAAAAGAATTTACTTAATCTATCAATAGAAAATTATTCAATAAAAGCCGATGGTACATATTTAGTTAATACTGATAGATTGTGTTTTAATTACATACCAATAGAAGAAAAAACTGCAATAATATTTAGTTGTAATACAACAACACCTTTCTTAGGAATAGCATTTTATGATGAAAATAAAACATATATATCAAGAATAGCAAACAATGACCAAAGTTCAGTTTCAGGAACAACACCCGCAAATACTAAATATGTAAGACCTTTCACAAGTGTAAATAGTGGGATTGCAACATTAAATTCAATATATCAATACGAAATGCAATTAGAACTAGGAAGCACAAGAACTACCTATGAAGAAGTTAAACAATATCAAATATTAGTAGATAATGAAGAAATATATAGTAAACAAGTTGTATTATGGACAAACCCAAGTCCATCAAGTACATTTGCAAGGCAAACAATAACATTAAGTGATAGTATTGTCAATTATAACTATTATGAAGTTATATTTAGAATAACAAATACCCTTAATGTTTGTTTATCAACTGGTAAAGTGCCAACAACATCACAACTATATTTACAAAAGTTAAGCAATAAAATGTCAAGAAGATTTGGGGAATTACCAAGTGGAACATCTTTATTATTTGGTGATTGTGAAGAAATACCTACTTATGGTGGTAATGTAGATATAAACAATAATTCTTGTGTTCCAGTACAAATAATAGGTTATAAATAAGAATTATATTATGACATATAGAAATAGGTGATATATATGATTAAAATATTTAATTCAACTGATACTTCATTTACTAACAATGGTGAAAAGATATTAAGACCATTAAAAGCTAAAATACATAAAGAAGATAATGGTGCATACTACATAGATTTAGAAACTGATTTAAGTTATATAGATTATATAGTTGCTAATAATATAGTAGTTGCACCAACCCCAACTGGGGAACAAGCATTTAGAATAACTAATGTTGAAACTAATATTAATAAAATAAAAGCTAAAGCATATCATATATTCTATGATAGTAAAAATTATTTAATAGCTGATAGTTATGTAGTAGATGGGAATTGTAATTATGCATTAGATCATTTTAATAGTGCTACTGATAATACAAGCCCATTTACAACAAGTTCTGATATAACTGCATTAAATACCTTTAGATGCGTCAGAAAAAGCCTATATGAAGCTATAAATGAAGTTATAAATAGATGGGGTGGGCATTTAGTTAGAGATAATTGGAATATTAGTGTAAATGAAACCATGGGGGCTGATAATGGTGTTACAATTAGATATAAAAAGAATTTAAAAGAAATAACTTGCACATATAATTGGGATGGAGTAGTTACTAAAATTTTACCAGTAGGTAAAGATGGAATTTTATTAAATGAATTAGATGATACTGCTAGTATTTATTTATATAGTAGTGTTCAATATGATATACCATATACTAAAACTATTTCATTTGAACAAAATAGTATAAATGAAGAAGATTATACTGATGCTGCTGGTGTATTAGATGAAACTGCATATAAACAAGCCTTAATAGAAGATTTAACAATTCAAGCTGGTGATTATGTCAATAAAAATTCAATTCCAAAAGTAAATTATACTTTAAAAGCTGATATTAAAAAAGTTAGTGATATTGGTGATACTATTGAAGTTATAGATGAAAGATTAGGTGTAAATTTATTAACAAATGTTATTTCTTTTGAATATGATGCTATTTTAGGGCAATATACACAAATAGAATTTGGTAATTTTACACAAAAGTTAAGTGATTTAACATCTACAATAGCTAATGCAACTGAAGAAGCTATAAAAAATAATAATGAAACATTAAAAGTTACATTAGCTGATGAATTACAAGATGCAACTAATACAATTTGGAATGCACTTGGTTCAAGTTATTGTATTTATGAAGGTGATAAAATATTAATAGTTGATAGTTTACCAAAAGAAACTGCAACCAATGTTATTATGATTAATAATGGTGGTATTGGTTTTAGTAATACTGGTATTAATGGTACATTTAGTACTGCTTGGACTATAGATGGTACTTTAAATATGGAAAATATCAATGTAATTAATTTAACTGCTGATTTAATAAAGGGTGGAACATTAAAATTAGGTTCTAATTTAAATCAAAATGGAATTTTAGAAGTATATAATGAAGCTAACCAATTAATTGCTGAATTGAATAAAAATGGGCTTAAAATGTATGGTGCAGATGGTTCATATTTAATTATGAATACTGAAGTTGGTTTTGCTGGTTATGATGTTAATGATAATAAAATATATTGGGTTGATAAAGATGAATTTCATATGAAAAAAGGTGTAGTAGAAGAAGAAATTACACTATGTAATAAAATGAGATTTTTACCAATGACAGTTACATATAATTATACTGATTATAATGGTACAACACATCAAATGGTAGATAATGATGGTATAGGTTTAGTATCAACTGCTGATAATTTGGCAAGTCAAAGTAATATGTCAATTATAACTAATGCTAATTTCTTTAGTACTGATGGTGCAAATGCTGATGGTGTTTATAGTGATAATAATTTTGCAACTAAATATGGTAGATCAGCAACAAGCCCAGCAACACCAAGAAGTATAGATGTAGTTCTTACATTAAAATCAAACTTTAAGCCTACTGGAACACCAACAATAGAATGTGAAATTTTTTATGGTACAATACATTATAATGAAGATGGAACAATGTCAGAAGGTGGTTTTGACCATTATGAATATAGGGAAGGGTATGTTAATAGTACAACATATTTAATAGAAAGAAAAAATTATTATATAACTGAATATAATATATCTATTGCAATGGATCTAGGTGTTGCAATATACCCAGATGCATACCATTTAAGAAATATTTATTTAGATTTAGATAGTAGTTCAACAAATAAACAAACATTAGATTATTGGGATGAAGGTGAAGGCGGCGGACAAGCTTGTTTTACTGGTAATATGAAAGTATTTACTGATAATGGTACTAAAAATATTTCTAATATTAAAATTGGTGATAAAGTACTATCATATAATGGTAAGGAACAAGAATTTAAAGAAGTTGATAAATTAGTATCACATAGAGCTAATAAACTTTATGTTATAAATGGAATTGAAGCAACTTGTTCACATCCATTTTATACTAATAATGGCATCAAATTAGCACAAGATTTAACTAAAGAAGATAAATTAATTAGTATTAAAAATGAATATATAGATATTAGTTCTATTGAAATAAAAGAAACAAATGAAGAAGTTTATGAAATAAGAGTTAAAGACAATAATAATTATTATGTTGAAAATATTTTAGTTCATAATGAAAGTTCGGTATTAGAAGGTGATAAATAATGGCTATAAGTAGTGATTTTAGTACAAGTAATAGATATATTAAATATAGAATTATAGTTACTGAAAATAGTACTGATGTTAATAAAAATAAATCTAATGTTAATGTTAAAGTTCAAGTATGGCGTACTAATACTGGTTATACTACATATGGTAGTGGTGAATGTAGATGTAATATTGATGGTGTTGTATATAAACAATCAATAACACCAAGCCAAAAGTTTACATATAATTCATATACTGAAGTGTTTAATAAAACTTTAGATATTACACATAATGATAATGGTTATAAAACTATATATGTATCTTCAGTTATAGCAATGAATGTTGTTAGTTCTGATTTACAAGGCTTTAATGTTGATTTAACATATATTCCTAGACAAGCTAATGTTACATCAGCATCAAATTTCAATGATGAACAAAACCCAACTATTCAATATCAAAATTTAGCTGGTAATGCAGTAACTACCTTACAAGCTGCAATATATAATCAAGCTGGTACAACTGCTTATGCTGGTTATAGGGATATATCTAAAACTGGTAATTCATATACATTTAACTTAACAACTGCTGAAAGAAATGCTTTAAGAAATGCAATTCCTAATAAAAATTCAATGTATGTTAGATTTTATATAAAAACAATTATAGGTGGTAATACTTTTTATTCATATAAAGAAGTAACTTTATCAATAATAAATGCTAACCCTATTGCTAGTACATTTACATATGCTGATACAAACCAAATAACAACAGCAATTACTAACAATGACCAGCAAATTATAAGAAATAATAGTTTATTAACATTTACAATAGGTGCTGGTACTGCTTTAAAAGGTGCTAGTATTGCAGAATACTATGTTTCATTTAATAATAATACTTATGATTGTCATACTGGTACTAATAACTTTGGCACACAAAATATTTCAAATAATACTGATGCAATATTAAGGGTTATTGATACTAGGGGTAATGTAACAACTAAAACTATAAATGTTCAATTCTTAAACTGGGAATTACCATATGCTTTAATAACAACTGAAAGATACCAAAATTATTATAGTGAAACATCTTTATTAGTAGATGGTAAATATTCTAGTTTAGATAATAAAAATACCTTAACTATTAAATATCAATATAAAAAAGTTGAAGATGAAAATTATAATGCACTAACCACACTTGCTAATAATACATCAACAACACTAGATCTAGATAATCTTTATCAATGGAATATAAGGGTATTATTAACTGATAAATTAGGAACTACAACTTATAATTTAACTGTTGATAGGGGGCAACCAATTATATTCTTTGATAGAATTAGAAAATCAGTTGGTGTAAATTGCTTCCCAATAAGTACTGATGGTATTGAAAGTGATGGTTTACAAATAGATGATTTAATATATATTGGTAGCCAAACACTATATGATAGTTATATTAAAACTACTGGTGGAACTGATACAGTATTAGGTTCATATGATTATGGCTTAATTGATGGTGTATTTAATGGTATAAATATACCAAGTAATTATGAAATGGCATTTAGATTAACTGCACAAATTTCAACCAATGGATCACAAACTGCTAGTGTAGGTATAAATAATATATATAGTAATCAAGGAAATACTTGGTCGGCTAATACATTTAGAAAAATAGTATCTACAAGAATATTTAAGAAAACTGAAATAACTTTAGAAACTACATTAGGTTATAGTAAAAATGGTACAAACTTAAAGTGTGTATCAAGTGCAGATGGTGAAGCATACTTTTGGAATATAACTATTCACGGATATTTAGTTAAAAAATCAACTACATTAACTAATTATTTAGAAGTATATAGTTCAAATGCAAATGGAAATTCATAATAAAAAGGTGTTTTAAGCACCTTTTTTAATTTTATTGATAAATTCCTTACATTTATATTTAAAACCCCTATAGCGGTCTATTTTATAGTTTTTATGGCATTCCCAAACTATATATGTATTTAATACATTATCTTTTTCAATTTCATATTTCATTTTCATCACCTAATTCCAAATAATACTACCTATAAATAAGTTACCAAAACCAAATGTAAACCAAGCTATAAATAATAGATCACCATATTTATCAGAATATACACCAAGTTTACCTAATATCATATAAATAATTAATGATATTATTATTTGTATTATTGTAAATACTACCTTTCCTACTTTTGTTAATTTATACTTTTTATTCTCTATTCCCTTTTTCATTATTTACCACCTAAATATTCTTTCATTTCATTAAAAAGTTCCATTGGTTCTATACCTTCAACTTTTGCTATATCATAAATTAAGCTAAAAGGTATTTTATCAACTGGTACTGAACCATCAGCATACCTATATAATCTTTTTATATCTAAATTTAATTCTTTAGTTAAATAATATAAACTATGCTTTTGATTTTTATATAATTTTTTCATTTTCATCATCCTTACTATATCTTTTTCTATATTTTATATTATTACTATATTTATACCTTCTTTCTTTTATCTTGTAAACATATTACCACCTATGGTAATAATAAGTCAATAAAAAATTGCAAGTTATTTAAACTTTACACTTAAACTTGCAATACATATAAATACTATATGATTTTAGGGAAAAGAAATGTAATTTCATATAAACTAAAAAAGACTTTAGTTGGGTTAGTCCTTTTTAGTGTTTATATGCACACAAATACTTAATATAAGTACTTGTATATCAATTATACCATTGATTTTAGTGATATGCAAAACTTAATTAAAGTGTAACACATATTATTATAATTTGTATATTAAGGTTTTATTTACATTTATAAAGATTTATATTTTCTATGAAAAGTTTAATTTTCTTATTTACTTTATATGTCTAATAATCTAAACTGATTGTTCCAAGGCAACCTTGTTTTACATTTTTTCATAGAAAAGCCCTACTATTAAAGCAAAACTTTTCTATTTAACTATTGTTCACAAGTATAACACAATAGCCCCACAACATCACTTTATGTAAGTATAGATATTTGCTAGTCCATATCACTTACATAGCCCTAAACCTAGCCAAGCCCCCCATACCCGCTTTTTATAGTTGGTCGTTCTGATCCCCAACTTGACGGTGTAAGCGGGGTGATGTTTCCCATTTAGCACCGAGTTGCAAAGCATATATAATATGCTAGGTAGCATCCGTTTAGATACTAATTTTCCGCATAGGCTCAACCAAACCCATAGTTTTATAGTCCCCAGCTGGACATAGCTAATAACCCAGTAATACCAATGTAAAACCAAATTAAAGCCTTCTACAATTTAGTAGTGTAGCCACTATTGATAAACTAAACCCTATCAATTAGGTTTTAGTGTTATCATAAAACTTGTATTTGAATTGAAGTGATATGATAACACTAATGTATTACTAATGTTATCATATATGGTAATACATTACAACCTAAATATCTATATTTTTAAATATATTTTTAATGAAAAATTATTATCTTTTTTACTTTTGTATGAATTTCTTTGGGTTTTAGTATATTCAACCTTTTCTATAATTGATTTTAAAAGTGTGTTTTTATCCACTATTGATAGGTTATGATATTCATTTAATACATTTTCAAGTATTGGTATAGCTTTTAATGCTCTATCTTCTTCATCTATTTCTATTATGCTTAATTCTTTCAATTTAGCATTTAATTCCTTTAAATCATTTTCCAATACATTAACCCTTTCAACATATCTTTCTTTTGTATATATGCCTTCTTCAAGCATTTCACAACATCTATCAATAGCTTCTTTTTTCTTTAAAATACTTGATTTAATTAAAATAATATTTTTTTCTTTTTCTTCTTTTAACTTTTTAATTTCATCAGCAGTATTTTCTAAAAAGTAATTAAAGCCTTTTAATTCATTTTTTATTTCATCTAATAACTTTTCTTCTACAAGATGAAAATATGATGATACAGTAGAACAATGTTTATTATTACAATCTAGCATAGGCGGTCTAGTTCTATTACCACCATAATGTAAGTTCATTACCTTGCCACATTCACTACACCTTAAAAATGATGCTAGTGGGTTTTTAAGTGTATGGGAAACTTTAACCTTTGGTGTTTTATCTTCAAATTTTTCTTGAACCTTATAAAAAGTATCATCATCTATTAAGGGTTGATGTTTTCCTTTATATTGTACCTTTTCACCATTAGCAGTAGCATTTATATAACCTATATTTATTTTATTTTTTAATACTTTTCTTAATAGTTTTGGTGTCCATAGCATATTTTTTCTAGTTCTGACACCTATATCATTTAAATAATCACACAATTCAGCTATACCAGTATTTTCATATGCATATTGGTTATATAGATATGCAACTAAATCTGCTTCTTTTTCATTTGGAATTAATACATAGCCTTTACCTTGTCTTTCTTTATTATAGCCAAAAGGAATGGTAGAACCAGTATAAAAACCTTCCTTTTGTGCTTGTTTTTTACCCCTTACCATTCTTCTTTTAATAGCCTTTAGTTCTTGCCTAGATAAAAATAAACTTAATTCTAACATATCTTCATCTATTTCATCACCATTAGCTAGATCATATACTTTATTTAATGTATAAATTAATGTTCCACTATTTTTAAAAGTTTCTTTAATAATTTCTTGGTCAATTCCATTACCCCTAGATAATCTTTGTAATTCTATTACTACAACACCATCATATAAATTATTTTTAACATCTTCTAATAATTGCTGCATTTGTGGTCTATTAGATAAACTATCACCACTTACTATTTCCCTATATATAGTATCTTCAGTATAAAATAAATCATATTTATTACAATATTCTTTTAAAAGACTTTCGTGTCTTTTTAATGTATCTTCTTTATCAAAATCATCTTCCCTAGATTTTCTAATATAAATTGCTACTTTCATATGTCTTTTCCTTTCTTCTTTTGCATTTAGCACAAGCTGATATTGATTTAATAAACTTTTTAGAATTAACTAAAATTGTACCACCACAAGTTCTACATTTAATGTATAAAATATTATCTTTATCTTTAAAAGCATCATAAGAATAAAAACTTTCTTTGTAACTATCCATTAAATTAACAAAATTATTAATTGCAACTAGTTCTTCTTTAGTAAAATCTTTACTAGAATAAACTAATTTATGTTCATATTCTAAACTTAAATCATCATTAACTAATTCATCCATAGTTACATTAAAAAAGGTTGCTACCTTCTTTAGAACCTTTAAACTTACTTTTTCATATTTGCCTTCATACCAAGCTGATATAGTTGATGGTGCTATATTAATTTCTTTAGCTAAATCACTTTTTCTAATTCCTTTTTCTTTTAGTAAATAATCTAAATTATTTATAAAATGCACTATACTGTACCCCCGCTTCTACTTTTTTTTACAAAATTAATTGTAATGTAAAAAGTTTACAATTTCAATTAATAGTAAATATTTTCCACATAAAAATACATAAATTATTTTTTATTGTTAATTTTTTGTTGACTTTGGTAACTTATGGAATTATACTTATGTTAATAATAGTTCAGCAAGATGAAAAATATATTTCATTAAACTGAAATATTGGGAAGGTGGGGATGAATGTGAAATATGGCAATTTAAGGGCTGAAATGTCTAGGGCTAATATAGGCAACTATAAAATGGCTGAATTAATAGGCATAACACCACAATGTTTTTATAAAAAGCTTAATGGTGGCGGAATTTGGAACTTAAAGGAAATGGCTAAAATTCAGAAGATTTTACAAGAAGCAACCAAATTAAAATTACCTTTAGATTATTTATTTGAAGGTGATATTAATGGTGATTAGAAAAACACCGACATCAAGAGATTTAAAACACATCTATAGGACAATTCAACAATTAATAGACAACAAGCAATGTTATTACACCAAGGAAGAAATAGAACAATTAAAAAGGGATGAAAAAAATATTTTTTTAGAAATGGGGAATAAAAATTGAATAAGGAAAAAGCTAAAAGCACATTAGCTAAAAAAAAGGAAGGCTATGGTTATAAATATACTGAATTAGCCCAAATTAATACATATTGTGATGAAAACAATATAAAGTACTACCAAGAGATAGAAACAAGTGAAATTAACCAACAAGATTATATGGTTACATTTATTTCTGAAGATGGTGGTGATTATGTAAAACATAGGGGTTGTAAAATAGTAGATGCTACATTAAGTGGAATTAAAAACCCAGTACAAGAATATGGTTCAAGTTTAACTTATTGTAGAAGATATAGTTTATTAATGGCTTTAGGTTTAGCAACTGAAGATGATGATGGTGCTAGTTTAACTGAAGTAAAAGAAGTTACTTTAGAAGATGCTAAATCATTTACATTTGAATTTGGTAAATATAAAGGTTCTAAATTAGTTGATGTTATAAAAAATAATAATGGTTATATTCAATGGCTATTAAAACAAGATAACACCAACCCAACACTATTAAAGTGTATAGAACTATTAACTGGTGAAGTTGCAGAAACTGAAGCTGAAAAAGAAGAAAGAATACAACTAACTAAAAGATTACAAAGATTATTGGTAGATAAGGGTTGTGATCTACAAGAAATGTTAGATGATTATGATGTATCTAGTACCAATGATTTAACCATAGAAAATTATAGAAAAATGGTTGATGAATGGGAAAATGCATATAAATAGGGGGATGATTAGAAATGATAAAATTAAAAATTAAAAAAAGTTCTTTTAAGAAAATGGAAGATATTTTAAATCAAACTTATGAAGTATTTGAAATTAAAAATAGTGAAGGTGAAGATGTAACTTTTATAGATGAATATGAACTACAAGAAATGTTGGAAGATATGTATGTATCATATTTAAATATAGAAGAAGAATATAAAGATTTTCAACAAGAAGTAAAAGATAATTATAAGCTAATTCCATATTGGCAACAAGTTGGGGATGATCCAAAATATCATTGTTAATTAGAAATGGGGAATAGAAATTATGAGTAGAATTAACAAATTTACACCAATAGTAAAATATGTGTTGGAAACTAATGAAAGGGCTAGATGTGATGACTTTATATTAATTAATGAAGTTTATAAACATCTATGGAAAGATATAAATTTTGTTTACTTTGGTCAAGTTATGGAAAATCATAAAGCATATGGTTTACCAGCATTAGCAACTATTATCAGAATTAGAAGAAGATTACAATTAGAGAATAAAGAATTAGAAGCTAGTGATGAAGTTAAAGAACAAAGAAAACAAGAAGAATTAGATATAAGAGCATATCTAAAAGAAAGAAGTGAATAAGATGGATATTATATTAACTTGCTTAAAATGGGGTGTAGGTGCTGCACTTGGTACTGGTGCATTTATAGTAGTACTAAAATTAATAATAGTTATATTAGAAATGGGTGGTAAAAATGAATAAAGTAATAATTACAAAAGCAAGATTGGTTAAAGATATTGAAGTTAAGTATAATGTAAAAGGTAATGCAGTTATACAAAATTCAATAGCAATAAAAAGAGATTATAAAAATGAAAATGGTGAATATGATACTGATTTTTTCAATGTTTCACTATTTGGTAATAATGCTGAATATATATCAAAGTTTGGTAGTAAAGGTTCATTAGTTAATGTATTTGGTACATTAAGAAACTATAAATACAAAGATAAAGATGGAAATAATAGAATATCTACTGAAATTATAGTTGATAACATTGAATTATTATCAAAAGCAACTGATAAAGATGAACCAGTTAAAGAAGAAGTAAAAGAACCAGTAAAAGAAATAAGTGATGTTTATGAACAATTTGCTGATGAAATATCAGATGATGATTTACCATTTTAATAGAAAAGGGGAATAGAGATGGAAACAAGTGAAAAATTATTAATAGAACTAGCAATAGATAAAAAATATTTAGATTTAATAGTATATCTAATGATAGATAATGCTGAATTAAATTATAAAAAAGATGGGTTAAGAATAACCAATGAAGATGTAATACTTCAAATACTAAAGCAGCTATATCCTAAATCTTATGATTTAAAATTAAATGAATTGCTAGAAAAAGAGCTAAATAAAGGGCAAATAGAAGAATAGAAAGGAAATATGTCAAGTTAGCACCAAATGGTGTTGACTTGGCATTAATTATATAAAAATGGATAATTTAGAAGAAAATTTAAATTTAATTAAATGTCCTAGATGTAATTATTGTAATAGAAAATACTTTGTTAAAAAATATGGTACTTGCAATAATTGTAATAAAGTATTAGATGAAAAAGCATATTTTAAATATAGAATGGCAAAGAAGTTACATTTAGTTAGATATGGTCAAATGGGTTTTTATTATAGGGATGATAAAAAATGAGTGAAAAGAAGTTAAAAAAATTATTAAAAGAAAAAACACCAGCTGAAATATTAACCGATTATATGAATAACAAAATATTCTTATATCAAAGACAAGTTGAAATGTTATGTAAATTAGGAAATCATATTGGCGGTGTAAATTGTAGGTGATTAAATGGATCTATATGAACAAATAGAAAAACTAATGAATGAATTAACTAAATCTATTAGTTTATTAAGAAAAAATGGAACTGCATTAGCTGAAGCTGAAAGAGATTATAAAATTACATTAAGACAAGAAGCATTAAAATTAAGAGTAGAAAAAGATATGCCAGTTACACTAATAAATCAAATAATATTTGGTGTTCCAAATGTTGCAGAATTAAGATTTAAAAGGGATGTAGCCCAAACAACATATGATGCTAATTTAGAACATATTAATGTAACTAAACTAAAATTAAGAATATTAGAAAATCAATTATCTAGGGAATGGGGGAATGTAAAGAATAGTTAAAAATTTATCACATTTTGTAGAATGGTGGTATAATGTATATAAGGTACACATAGATTAAGGCATTTTATATTAGAAAGTAAGAACTATGTGTACCCCTATACTACTTACTTTCTAATATAAGGTGCTTTTTTCTATACCTAGAAAGGAATTTACTATGGGAAATGATTTAGAAAGAGATTTTAAGGGGGTATGGATAGCAAGAGAAATATGGCTAGATAGTAGATTAAATGCTATAGATAAAGTTGTATTAGCTGAAATTGATAGCCTAGATAATGAAAATCATTGTAATGCTAGTAATGAATATTTATCAAAGTTTTGCCAATGTAGCCAAAAGACAATTACAAGAAGTATTAATAAATTAATAGAATTAGGTTATATAAAAGTAATTAGCTTTGATGGTAGGCATAGAATAATTGAAAGTTGTCTAGGCTGCATGGACAAAATGTCTAGGCTGAATAGTCAAGATGTCCAAGCAGATAGGTCAAAATGTCCATCTATTAATATAAATAATAATATAGTTAGAAATAATAAAATAAATAAAAGGGAATTTACTGAAGAAGATTTTACTATAAGTGAATTTAATTGGTTGAAGGGATGATTAAATTGAGTGAAAATATTTTAGAAGATCTAAAAACTGAAAATAGTATAAATAAAAATATGTATGGTAGATATAAACTATTAAAATTGCATTATGATATTGAAGTAATTGATAAAGTATTAATTATAAATAAACCTATACCAGTAAAAGATTTTATGATAGTAAAAGAAGTATATAGATGGTTAGGTTATAATTTTAAAGATATAGAAGTTGGTAATTTAATTTAAAAGGAAGTGATAAGAAATGATAGATTGGAATAAAAGAAATGGTGGTTTTTTATCACCCGAAAGTGTATACGAGGATCAATTAGGTAATTTATCACAACAAATAAATGAAAAAGATAAAGAAATAGAAAGATTAAATAATATCATAAATGAATTAGATAATTTAATATCTATAAAAATAATAAGGGAAGTAAATGAAGAAAACTATCATATTGATATTAATGATGTTGTTGAAATAAAAAATAAATTATTAGAACTCAAAGGAAGTGAAAAATAATGGAAGCAAAAGAAATGTTTAAAAAGTTAGGGTATAAATTAAAGCAATGTTATGTATATGAAAAAGTCATACCAACTGATACTTATTATTATGTTACATCAATTGGTTTTAACGATAAGGGTTTTGTTCATATATTAACGAAAATGGTAGGTCAAGGAAAAGAACAAGATATTGTATCATCATTAACATTAGAAGAACTACAAGCAATAAATAAACAAGTAGAAGAATTAGGGTGGAATGAATGATATATGTAGGTTATCAAGGAATAGGTAAATCAAGCATAGCTGGTAAAAATAATTGTATTGATTTAGAAAGTGGAAACTTTTGGGTAGATAATATTAGAAATGACAATTGGTATAAAGAATATTGCAATATAGCAGAACATTTATCTAATCAAGGTTATAAAGTGTTTATGAGTTCTCATAAAATAGTAAGAGAAGAATTAAATAATCGTGGTATAGAATTTACTGTAATATGTCCTAGTTTGATATTAAAAGAACAATGGATAAAAAGACTACAAGAAAGATTTGATAGAACAAGAAGCACAAAAGACTTTAAAGCATTAAAAAATGCAGAAGAAATGTATGAAGAAAATATCAAAGATTTAACAAGTGAAAAAAATACGATAGTAATCACAACAACTGATTATGATTTGTTAGATAAGGTAAATGGTGATGAATAATGGAAGCAAAAGATAAAGAAGAATTAGAAAAATTACAAACTGAAATATTAGAACTAATTAGAGATAGTGAAATAGAACCACTTTTAAAGATGGATCTACTAACTAATATATATTTCTTTTTAGATATTAATTTATATGAAGAAAATATAAGAACTTTACAATTACATTATGGAAATAGAATTAAGAAAGGAACTATTGAAAATGAAAATACTAATGTTATTAATCTTATTAAGTAATATAATAGCTTTAATACTTGCTTTAGTTTATTATCATTTAAATAATAAAGTTATTAAAGAATATGAAAGAAAACTAAAGGAATTAAGTAATAATGAATAAGTTATTTATTATATTATTAATAATTATTGTAATTTTAAAATATGTATTTATGAGATGGTATAAATAATGAAAAAATCTTTAATAAGCAATAAAAAAGAATGTTATGTATGTAAAACAACCTATAACTTACATTGTCATCACATATTTGAAGGCACTGGAAGAAGAAAATTAAGTGATGATGATGGTTGCTGGGTATGGTTATGTGCTTATCATCATAATATGTCTAATGAAGGTGTGCATTTTAATAAAAAATTAGATTTAGAATTAAAAAGAAGATGTGAATTAAAATGGCTTTTAGATGATTATGATAGGTGCATTAATGATTTTATAAAAAGATATACTAAAAATTATTTATGGGAAGAATAAAAAATATAATAGGACAAGGTTATTATAAATAGGAAGGAAAAGAAATGGATGGGAAAGAATAAATATAAGATACCAGTTCATATTAGGAATTATGTAAAAAAAGAATTATATGATTATAAAAAGAATAAGTTAATTATTATTGAGTTGCAAAAGAAACCAAATAACATCAATTCACATTCAATTCTAGTAGCCACCCAAAGAATAAATCAAATAGAAGATGTATTAAATAGATTAAATGAAGAAGATGAAAAAGCAGTTAAAACAATATTCTTTGATAGAAAATCACAAGTTAAAGCTGAAATGGAAGATAATTTAACTAAAGGTATGTATTATTATGTAATGAACAAAGTTATATATTTAGTTGCTGAAGAAATGAATTTAATTTAAGAAAAAGTTATGAATTTTGGAATATCAAATTAAGCTATAATGTAAAAAAGACATTATGGCTTTTTTAATGAAAGGGAAGTAAATTATGATCTATAAAATATACATTAATTCAAATGGTTGGAAGGAATTAACAAAACCAACTAATGATTTAAAAAAAGTAATAGCAACATTAGATTATACATTATCAAGTGGTAGAGAAATAATGGTTAAAAGAACAACTGATAGAGATGAAATAATATTTAATAGTATGTTTGATGATTATGAAACATTTAGAGAAAATGCAAAATTACAAACTTTAAGTTGTGTTGAACTTAAAGAAGAAATATTAGATTTAAGTGAAAAGAAAGGAAGGAAGTTATGACAAATAAAGCATATGATATTATGAAATATGTTGCACAAATTGTTTTACCAGCTTTAGGTACTCTATACTTTGCACTTGCTAGTATATGGGGTTTACCTTATGGTGAACAAGTTGTTGGAACTATTACCGCAATAGATACCTTTTTAGGTGCTATTCTTATGATTTCAACAAATGCTTACAACAAGAATAACAAGAAAAGTAAATGAAATTGAAAGGTAATGGTGGTGCTTATTGTATCACTATTACCAATCATTAAATGTAAAGAAACTTATCAATTAAAATATTTAGAGATAAGTTATATAAAGAAAGAAGGAATAAATATGAAGTCATTAGAAAGTTTTATTAATGACACAGTAGGAAAAAAGAATGCTTTACCTAGTGGTATGCAAAAGGGGCAATGTGTAACATTAATTCAATTATATATTCACGATTGTTTTGGTGCAGCTATTAAAGCAAGGGGTAATGCTAAAGATTTTGGTGATACATTAGTTAAAGAAGGACTTGCTAAAGTAGTTAAAGAACCTAGAATTGGTGATATTATTGTTTATAAAAAAGAAGGTAAGATTAATGGTGTAGTATATGGACATATTGCCATTTATATAGATAAAGAAACAATCTATGACCAAAATGATGGTTACCACGATAATTATAGGGCTGGTTATGGTAAACACCTTAATTCAACTGAAACTTACTATAGAATGATTACTAAAGAAGATTGGTCAGAAGGTAGATACCAATTACTTGTTTCTAAAGCAATTAGACAAACACCATCTTTAACTAATAATATTATTTTAGTTGGTGCAGTAATGCCAAGTAAAAGAAACTTATTAACTTCTGCAAATGTAAGAGCAAAAGCATATTATAAAGTAGGTGTAGTATTAGATATTACCCAACTTATGATGGAAAAGAACGGAAGAATTTGGGGCAAAACAATTAACACTTGGGTAGTATTAAGAAATAAAGATGGTTCATTACAAGCTAAAAAAATATAAGGGTGAATTTATGAAAAATTTTTTTAAAATAATTATACCTAATTATAATAATGATGAATGGCTAGAAAAATGTATTAATTCTATATTAAATCAAACATTTCAAGATTTTCATATCATAATAATAGATGATGTATCTACTGATAATTCAAAAGATATTATTTTAAAATTATTTAATGAACATTCTGATAAAATAAGCTATATCTTTTTAAATAATAAAAGATTTAATGGTGGTACTAGAAATGTTGGTATAGAATTTGATTTAAATAGTGAATATACACTATTTATAGATAGTGATGATAGTTTTGTAGATAATAATTGTTTACAAGATATATATGATTTAATACAAAGTACTAAAGCTGAATGTATAAGATTATCATATAATGCTATTCGTGGTGATAATGTAATACCAGTTATATTAACTGAAACTACACCAGCAGAATTAGTTGATAATGTAAATGTAGCTTGTTGGTTAAAAGTAGTTAAAACTGATTTAGTACAAAGATTTACTGAAAATACATTAATGGAAGATGCAGTTTATAATATAAAACAATGTGATGTTATAAATTCAGTAGTTCCAATAAAAAAACCAATAATTAATTGGAATAGAAACAATAAAAATAGTACTTCAATAAATACCAACCAACAAAATAACAAATGGGCTAGTTCCCAATATAGATATTGTGCTGATTTAATGGATCTAAAATGTAATCACGATTATTGTGAAAAAGAAAGACAAGCTAGGTTAAATGCTTGTATTAGAAATATCAATAATGGAAGGATAACACAAGATAAATGAAAAATGTATTTTGTTATGACAATTTAAAAGCAGTTGGTGGTATAGAAGAATTTTTTTATCAAATAGCCAAGAAATATAAAGATTATGATATTACATTATATTATAGGCAAGGTGATAAAGAACAAATTAGAAGGCTTAAAAAATATATCAGATGTGTTCAATATAAAGGTGAAAAAATTAAATGTGATAAAGCATTTTTTAACTATTATGCATCTATGATAGATAATGTAGAAGCTAAAGAATATGCTTTAATAATTCATGCCGATTATAAAGCTATGGTAGAACAAGGTATTATATCTAAATCTAAAATACCTACATATACCAAAATTAATAAATATTATGGTGTATCTAAAGTAGTTTGTGATAGTTTTGAAGAATTAACTGGAATTAAACCAACTTTAGTATATAACCCATTTGAAGTAGATAAACCAAAGAAAATATTACAATTAATATCAACTACTAGATTAACTAAAGAAAAAGGTTTAGATAATATTATTAAATTAGGTAATAAATTAGATCAATATTGTGAAAAAACTGGAAATGATTATGAATGGTTAATTTTTACTGATGATATAGTAAAAATAGATAACCCTAGAATAATATTTTTAAAATCTAGATTAGATGTAGAACCATTTATTAAAAAATCAGATTATTTAGTACAATTATCTAAACACGAAGCTTATTGTTATGCAGTAGTTAAAAGTTTATGTTTAGGTACACCAGTTATAGTAACTGATATGCCAGTTATGAAAGAAATTGGTGTAAATAAAGATAATGGTATTATATTAGATTTTGATTTAGATAATATACCAATGAAAGATATATTTGAAAATAAATATAACTTTAAATATGAACCTAAAGCTAGTAATTGGGATAAAGTATTAGCTAAAGGTAATTCTACATATCAAGAAGATATAAAAGCTAAATATGAAGTAGAAGCATTAGATACATATTCAAAACATAATGTAACTGATAATGTTCTTGGTAGAGTACCTAAAAAGGGTGAAAAATTTAAAGTAGATTATAATAGACTACAAACATTATTAGGTGATAATGATTTAAATAGAATATATGTTAAGTTAATTAAGAAGGTATAAACACCTTATGAACATTTTATAAGCACCTTAAAACCGATTTAAATAGGTGCTAAATTTTGGTAAAAGGTAGTGATATATATGTTAAAGGCTTGTAGTAAATGTGGTAGAATACATCCTTATAATTATGTATGTACTAAATATATTAGAGCCAATACTGAAGCTACTAATATAAGAAGCAAGAGTAGATGGCATAAGAAGGCTGAAGAAATAAAAGAACATAGTAAGTATTTATGCCAAGTATGTAAAGATAATGGTATATATACATATAATAATTTAGAAGCACATCATATAATACCTATCAATGAAGATAGCACTAAAGCATTTGATAACTATAATATACTATGTGTATGTAGTAGTTGTCATAAAGAATGTGAGTGTGGCAAGATACCTAGAACATATCAGCTTAAATTAGCTAGAGAAAGGGAAGATAATGTATAAATTATTAATTAAACTTATTATTATAGTAGATATTACAATTATTTTATCTAAATTAAGGTAAGTTTACTTAATTAGCCTATACATAAAACACCCCCCTATGGGTTTATTTAGGAATTTAAAAATTATTTTGAAAT
>CAMMYS010000005.1 GCA_946528555.1 uncultured Mycoplasmatota bacterium | reverse complement strand
GTATTATAAATGTTAAATATAAAAGGTTTTTTGGCTTAATATAGAAGTAATATACTATATTAATGCTAGATAATATAAAAAAGATAACTGCTCTTAAAATAGATGGTGTAAATGATGCTATAAATGAAAAAAATATTAAGAATATGCTAGTTAATAAATATGATAATTTTTCATTTAATTTTATCTTATTAAAAATTAATAATAAAAAAGAGGAAAACATTGATACATGTAATCCTGATAAAGCAAATAGATGTGTTACTCCATTAATTTTATAATTATTATATACATCATTATCAATATATGAAGATTTACCTAGAATAAATGCATATAAATATTCATTATTTTTCACATTAGAAATTCGATCTATAATTATATTTTTTATTTTATAAAAAATGTTTTTATTTCTTTTTATTAAATAAATATTTTCTACATTAATAATATATTCTATACCTTTATAATATAAATATTTCTTATAATTAAATGTATTTGGTATTGTATTATTGCTTGGTTCAGATAGTTTACCAATCACTTTAACTTGATCACCAATTTTATAATTAAAGCTATTCTTTTCTATTTCATTTTTAAAATAATAATTACCTATTAAATTATTAGAAAATTCTAAACTCAGTTTATCTCCATCTATTTTTATTGATTTAATAATTAAGTAAAAGACTCTATCGTTTATACTATATATACTTTTCACATAATAATTTTTAATAAATACAATAGCATATATTAAAGATAAAACTAATATTATCAAATAAAAAATATCAGATAGTAATATTTTCCTTAATCTTAGCATATATTGACTCACTAATACCATTTACTTTCATAATATCTTCAATACTTTTAAATAAACCATTATTATCTCTATATTCAATAATAGCTGTTGCTTTAGAAGCACCTATTCCAGTTAATGTCATTAATTCTTCTTTACTTGCTGTGTTTATATTTATTTTTGAATTAATCGTTTCATTTGTATCATTTGTTTTATTTTCCTCTTGTTCTATAACTGGATCTTTAATATCAAGATTCTCAATTAAGCATGCATCATTCTTAACTTCTTCACAAACACAAGGTGTATCTACATAAACTGTTTTAGTTATTGTTTTAAACTTAGTTGCATTCTTTATTTCATTATTCGAATAGATTACAATTACCTCACCATCTTTAACTATTTTAGATAAATTGATAAATCTAGTATTAGCATTCTTAGTAAGTCCACCGCTTAACAATATTAAATCACTAACTCTAGTTTCTTTTGAAACTTTATAAACACCTGGTTTTTTAACTTCTCCTTTAATATCAACATATATTTCATTTGATTCTTCTACAATAGTTTCATTTTCTTCTTTGAAAATACTGTTATTGCAAACCTCACATTCTTTATCACAAATAATATTATCTTTAAAATATATAAACTCTATGGTATTTATTACTAAAAATAAGAATGATATTACTATGCTAAAATAATGGCTTTTAATTACATTAATCATATTTTCCTCCTAATATATAATTAGGCATAAAAAAAGAAAACACTTTAAATGTTTTCTTTTTTATTAGATTAATTTAATTCCATTGACTTGTTATTATAACTTAATGCTAAATATCCAAGTGAGAATGCTATTAAAGTAATTATAAATACTATAGCAATATTTGGAACTCCTGTTTTAGGGTTGTATGTTAACTCTACTTCATCAGTTTGAGAAACATCTTTATATTTTAAACCAGTAAGAACATTTTGTTGATTTGGATAATTTGCAAAGTATACTTTACCTTTTTCATTATCTTCATATGTTCTACCAGTAGCTGTAATCTTAAATTTAACATTAGTTATTTTAGCTGATTTTTTACATCTTACATAGAAGTCTTTACCACTTTCAATAGATGTTAATTGATTTCCATCAGCATCAACGAAACTTACTGAATCAGCATTTCCTGAAGTAACTTCAACTGTCATTGGTTTTGGATCAATAACATTATAAGTTGCTTTATAAGGACCATAGATTAAATAATCTCCTTTTTCAGTAACTTTATCATTATTTGTTTTATCGAAATCTATTTTCTTACTATTATAAGTGTTCTTTCCATAGTTAGCATATTCTTCTCCTCTATCTTTAATTAAATATTGATAGATTGTATTTAGTACGTTACTATTTCCTAATTCACCTAAATGTAATTCTGAACCTAATTGATCTTCACCAAATTTAGCTCCATTAACATTCCAAATAGCATGTTGAACAGTTTCATAAACATAGTTATCAATTAGTGCATTCATTTCTTCATCTGTAAATGTTTCTGATTGATATAATCCTTTTAATTGAGTAACTAATGTTTCTTTAGTTGCTCCTACTTCAGTTAATAATTCATCAACAGTCATTGAAGGATAACTATGTTCAATAATCCATAATGAATGATTATATGCTGTAGTATCTCTTCCATCATTAACTGTATATTTATCTAATAATATATCTTTTGCATTAAATTCAATTACGTAATCTCCATTTAAGTTTTTACCAGATGGATCTGCTTCAATTAATTTTGCTGTATCTAATGTAACAGATTCAGTAGCAGATACTGGGAATACTATACTTTTAACAATAACTCTAGCATTTCCAAGTCCTAAGATTTTCTTTAATTCACCACCAGCTAAAGTTAAGTTTGTTACTGATGGCATTGTTGCAAATTCAGTACTTGGATTAATTAAATCTGCTATAGAGAATGAAATATCTCCATCACCATTTTCAAATGCAAAAGTAAATTTAACTCCTCCTGTCATAGCATGATTTAATGAAGTAGCTTTATCTAATGCTGTAAGTAATTTAGCATTATTTAAAGTAGCAATAAATGCTAGAACTCCTACTTGTTTATCATACATTGGAGTAGTTCCACCATATTTAGCTGCTAATAAACCGTTAATTGCTGTTGGATACCATGTAAAATTGTATACAGAATATTGTGGGTAGAATGCATCGTGATCTAAACAATATGCTGTAAACCAATCTCCATCATTTCCTTTTAGATCAAGAGCTGTAATGCTTGTATCTAAAGTAGTATTGTTTGCATCAATTACTTTAACTGCTTTAGAGAAAGCTGGATTTGTACTAACAATAATCTTCTTTGCATCATTGTCAGTTCCAGGAGTAATCATAGCATTTCCACTCTTAGAAGTAAATTTAACAGTTTCTGCAAAATCATTAAATGCATTAGTATCATTGATTGCATATACTGTTGTACCTGTATCAGGTGCTACATCAACATTTGTTGCAGGTGTTGTCTTCACCTTTGGATTTAACGTAGCAGCACTAACAGTTACAAAACAAAATAAAAATGCAGCTACACTAAATAATATTTTCTTTTTCATGTATTTCTCTCCTATCTTCAAAATAATTTTATCATTATTTAAATTAAAATACAATAAAAAAAGAAAAATATAGACATTTTATTATCTAATTTTTCTTTTTAAATATTATTCTTCATTTTCCTTTTTAGGATTTTCTTTTTTTTCTGGTTTTGGTAATAATTCTTTTCTTGAAAGATTTAATTTACCTTTCTTATCATAACCGATTGCTTTAACAACTATTTCATCACCAACTTTAAGAATATCACTTGGATGTTCTACTCTCTTATTATCAAGTTGAGATACATGAACTAATCCTTCACAACCAGGCCATAATTCTACAAATGCACCAAAATCTTCAATCTTAACAACTTTAACTGTATATACTTCACCAATTTCTACTTCTTTTACGATATTTTCAATCATTTCGATTGCTTTATCTAAAACAGCATAATCTTGATGATAACATACTACATTTCCTTCTTCATCGATATCAATCTTAACTGCATCTTTAGCATTTACAGATGTTACATTACTTGATTCTAATATGATCTTAGTAATCATATCTCCACCCTTACCAATAACATCTTTAATCTTATCTTGTTTAATCTTCATTTTTCTAATCTTAGGAGCATATGGAGATAATTCTTTTCTTGGTTCAGGTATTGTATTTTCCATAACATCAAGAATTTTCATTCTAGCTTTATGAGCTTTTTCTAAAGCTTCTTTTAATACTTCTCTTGTTACACCTTTAATTTTGATATCCATTTGTAATGCAGTAATACCTTTTCTAGTTCCTGCTACTTTGAAGTCCATATCACCCATATGATCTTCTAAACCTTGAATATCTGTTAAAATTGTATATTTTCCATCACATGTTCCATTTTCTGTGATAAGACCCATAGCTATACCAGCAACTGGAGCTTTAATAGGAACACCTGCAGCCATTAATGACATACATCCAGCACAAATACTTGCTTGACTAGATGAACCATTACTTTCTAAAACTTCTGATACAACTCTTACTGTATATGGGAATTCTTCTTGAGAAGGCATAACTTGTAATAATGCTCTTTCTGCTAAAGCACCATGTCCAATTTCTCTTCTTCCTGGAGAACCATATCTACCAGTTTCACCAACACTAAATGCTGGGAAGTTGTAATGGAATATAAATTTCTTAGATTCTTCTAAACCTAATCCGTCTAAGATTTGTTCTTCATTTTGAGCACCTAAAGTAGTGATTGCAAGAGCTTGAGTTTGACCTCTTGTAAATAATGCACTACCATGTGGTCTTGGAAGTAAATCAATATCAGCAGACAATGGTCTAATTTCATCCATTTCTCTACCATCAGGTCTAATATGTTCATTAGTTATTAATCTTCTAACTTCCTGACCTTCAATCTCATCAGCTACTTTTTTAACTAATGCTAAATTAGCATCTAAATCTTCTTCGCCTTCATGTCTTTCAGAATATTTAGTAATAGCTTCTTCTTTTACTTCATCAATACGAGCATACTTTTCTAATTTATCTTTAATTTGAATAGCAGCTAACATTTCTTCTTTGATGTCATCTTCAACTTCTTTTCTTAATTCTTCAGGAATAGTTGCAAGAGTAACTTCTATTTTATCTTCACCTATTTCTGAAATAATATCTTGTTGAATAGCACATAATTCTTTAACAGCTTCATGTCCAAACATTAATGCTTCTAACATTTCATCTTCGCTAACTTGTTTAGAACCACTTTCAACCATATTAATAGCATCAATAGTTCCAGCAACTGTTAAGTTAATAGTACTTCTTTCCATTTCTTCGCATGTTGGATTGATTTTTAATTCTCCATCAATTTTACCAACAACTACACCAGCAACTGGTCCTTCAAATGGAATTGGTGAAATTCCTAAGCATAATGATGTACCAAATAATGCTGTCATTTCTGGAGTACAATCAGGATCTACACTTAATACTGTATTAACTACTTGAACTTCATTTCTAAAGTTTTCATTAAACATTGGTCTAATTGGTCTATCTATAACTCTAGCAGTTAATGTTGCAGCATCAGTAGGACGTCCCTCTCTTTTAATAAACCCGCCTGGTATCTTACCAACAGAATATAATTTTTCTTGATATAAAATAGTTAATGGGAAAAAATCTGCTGTAGATACATTTTGACTCATAACACATGTAGATAATATAACAGTATCGTCATATCTTACTAAAACAGCCCCTCCAGCTTGTTTAGCTAATTCTCCATGTTCAATAACAAGTTTCCTACCTTGAAATTCGTATTCAAATACTCGTTTCATATTTCACTCCTCTCTCAAATAAAAAGAGACACTAAAAATAAGTGCCTACTTTCTTAAACCTAATTTTTGTATTAACTCACGATATCTTTGGATATCTTCTTTTTTAAGATATTCTAAAAGATTTTTTCTTTTACCAACTAATTGTAGTAAACCACGATTAGTATGGAAATCATGAGCATGTGTTGACATATGTTCAGTTAATCTATTAATTCTTTCAGTTAATAAAGCAACTTGAACTTCTACACTTCCTGTATCTCCTTTACTTCTAGCAAATTCAGATACAATAGCGTTTTTCTTTTCTTTACTTAATGCCATAATCTTCCTCCTTCATAATAATCCGTTTAATCTGAGTAATAATACGAGGAATATTAAAACCCGGAAAAAACTTCTACTTAATATTACTATACTTTTTAACTAAAATCAAGTTATTTCTTATTAATATTAGTTTTTATTAACACATAAATAAGACCTAAACCATAAATTAATAGTATAAAGCTTAATAATCCACCTAATACAGGTATTAAGCATAGTAATCTAACTAATGTAACACCAATTAATATTGATAATACATATCTATCTTTTTTAACTTTAAATCCTTGCTTCATAATAACTGTCCCTATTACATAAGCAACAAATAATTTAGCAAGATAAATGCATATACAATAGATTGCTAATACTATTAAAGTTATAGGTGTTAATAAACCGGTAAAAATAGTAAATATTGATATGAATGGTACACAAACAAGTACACCTAATCCTATCATTGCAGTTTTGAAAATTTCTCCACCTTCAAGTTTTGTCTTATTTAATTTTTCTCTTAAACCAGGACAAACTGATAATAGAATTAACATAGTAACGATTGCTGCTACTAACCATGTAATAAACATGTAAGCATTGAATGATCTTGTAGCTTCTTCCATATCAACGTCAGCTGCTTCCCATGTTTCAATACTACCAACATTGTCTTTGTTTAAACCTTCAACAGTAGCACTTACTGGATAAGATAATTTACCAGTAATTGCAGTATTTTCATCTAATACAATTTTATCAGCATCAATAATAGCATCTCCACCAATAGTAATTCCTTTAATTGATACTACTGAGCCACCTGCTCTTAAGTCTCTTGTAACATTAGCATATAATGTAACATTGTTACCTGCAATAAATACATCTCTTCCTAGAACTGCTCCATCTACTACAGTAATATTATTACCTGCTGCAAATAAATCTTTCTTAACATTTTCATTAATATTAATAACGTTACCTGCATATACGCCATATTCAACTTCTCCACTAGCAGTAATATTATTACCAAAACCAAATGAAATTCCATCGATTATAGCTTTGTTATTAACATTATTACCACCAATAAATCTAACTGAATTGTATTCTCCTTCTTGATTTACTGTTTCATCAAATAAACCTAAACTTGTAGCGTTTACATTACTTATGAATAAAAACATAAATAATAAAACACCTAATAATTTAATACTTACCTTTTTCATAAAAGCTCCTTTCTATTAAATTATAACACCATTTATTCTCTTGTAAAAGGTATTTTACCCTCTCTATAATGTGTAGATAAACTATCAGGTCTCTTCCAATTATAATAGTATAAAATATCAACTATATTCTCTTTAATACCTTTTCTAACTAGTTTATTGAACTCTTTATCTTCACCTAAATTACATTTAGGATCAAACCTTACATCACCAATTGTTTCTCTTTTATAGATACAATCCCATACACAAACATTCCATTCAGGAGGATAATCTTCAATTATTATTTTTGAATCTTGAGTCTTCCAACTCATAAAGCAGTAATCAAAATCACTAGTTTTTATTTTATTTAATATTTTAGAAATATAATCATCTGATACTAAATCATCAGAATCAATAAATGCAACATATTTTCCACTTGCATTATCTAAACCAATATTTCTTGGAATAGATGCATTTCCTGAATTATTCTCTAAATGTAAAACTTTTACACCTAAATTATCAAGTTCTTTTTCATTACATCCATCATCCACTATTATCCATTCTACTTCATTTGTTAATTGAGGTATTAATACTTTAGCAAGTTCTAAAGTATAAGACAGCGTTTTATAATATGGGGTTATTATTGATAATAACATTTTTTACTCCTCACTATTCTCAATTTTATGTTTTATTTCATCATTTACTACAAGAGTTCCACCATTATATTTAGCTTCTCCCTTATAATCAAAAGGTCTTTTAGCAACAATATTTATTATTCCATCATTTATAACAATGTCTCCATTTGAATCAAGTCCATCTGCATCTTTACCAGTTGCTTTTATATTTATATTTCCACCATTTATTTCTATTAAAGGTGAATATTTTTCAGATTGTCTAGCTGCATTAATTCCATCATCTTCACCAGTAATATTAATATTTCCACCATTTATTTGAACATATGTTCCTTCTAAACCTTCTCTAGCTTTCAAATTTATATCTGCATTATCAACTTCAATAGCACTAGTTGCATGTATAGCATCATCTACTGCAGTAATATCAATGCTTCCATCATAAATATAAATATTACCAATTGTTTTATCTTTGTCATATTCACATTGTAATCCATCATTTTTAGAATTAATTACAATATTTGCTTTTGTTATATTAATAGAATTATTTGCCCTAAATCCTTCATCAGTAGAAACAACATTTATTGAACCACCTGTTATTTTTAAATCATCATTACAAATAACTCCATTACTTGAAGAATTAATATCAATTGATCCTTTTCCATTTATAACTAAATCATCTTTAGAATAAATAACTCCATCTTCTTTTTTACTACTAAATGTTTTAGATACATTTAATTTATTTTTTCCTTCTAATACTATAAATACTTTATCCGCATTTTGAATATTAATACATGGTTTATCAGTATTATTTATTTCTAAATCTTTTAACACTAATTTAACTTTATCACTACTTTTAGCATTAATATTAATAGTTATATTTTTAGATTTACCACTTATTAAATATTCTCCTTCATTATCAATATTAATATCTTTATTATTAACTGTATATTTAATGATACTTTTTTCATCATAAGAATAATCTAAATCTTTTTTAGAAAAGACTTCATCATAATCAAATATTGAATCATACTCCACTTTCTTTTTTTCTTCATTAAAGCATCCACAACATATTAATAATACTACTATAGTTATTATTAAAATCTTTTTCATTTTAATCACCTCTATTAATATTATACAATTTTATTTAATTTTATAACACTAATAAATAAAATATGTTAAAATGAAATTGGTGATATAAATGAAATTTGTAATAAACAGAATATTAAGAATGGATTATAAGAGACTTTTTACAGTTGTAAAACGAATACATAAAAAGACTGGTAAAAATAGCATATTCTTATTCTTTGATATAGTAATATGTGGTCTTAAATATAAAGCTGGTTATTTAGATTATGAATTATTTGAAATGTATGATTTAAATAGAAAACAAAGAAAAACTATTCTTACAAGAGGAATTAATAATGACTTTGTTAGAAAATATAATGTTAAAGGATATAGAGATCTATTTAATAACAAATGGAACTTTAATAATAAATTTAAAAAATTTACTAAAAGAGATTTTATGCTATTAGATGAAACTAATGAAAAAGAATTTAATGAATTTTGTAAAGGTAAAGAATATATAATTGCTAAACCAGTTGATGGTACTCATGGTGATGGAATCATGAAAATCAAACCAAACAAAAATACTTATAAAAAATTAATTAAAACTGATAGTAGATTAATTGAAGATTATATAATTCAAGATAAAGGAATGGATAAATTAAATCCAAGTAGTATTAATACAATAAGAATAGTTACTCTATATGATCAAGGTGTTAGTACTATCATTTGTACATATTTAAGAGTTGGTAATAATAAAATAGTTGATAATTTTAATAATGGTGGTATGGTTGTACCAGTTAATACTGATACTGGAATAATTGAATATAATGCTATTGATAAAGCTGGTAATGTTTATGAACGTCATCCCGAAACAGGAACTAAATTTATAGGATTTAAAGTCCCACAATTTGAAGAAGCTAAAAAGTTATGTATGGAAGCTAGTAAAGTTATTCCAGAAGTTGGATATGTTGGATGGGATTGTGGTATATCAAATAAAGGTCCATGTTTAATTGAAGGAAATGATTATCCAGGGCATGATATTTATAATTTACCTATTCATAGAACAAATGGTATTGGAGTTTTACCTGATTTCTTAAAAAGAATGGAAAGAAAAAAGTGATTTAAAATCACTTTTTTTATTATCCATGATGAGTCATTATATATCTTGCATCTTCTTTACTAAAATATTCCATTCTATGTTTATATGCATCCATAGCAGTCTTTTCAAATTTCATTTTTTCTTTAATACCCATTAATTCTAAAAGATGTTTTGCAAATAATGGATTCATTATTAAGAATGGCCCTAATAAATAAGTTGCAAAGAAGTTTTTATAATGTATTCCTTCAATGTCATCATCAATAGCACTTCCAGTACCATTAGATACTTTAATAAATGGTTTATCAATTCCATAACATTTTGAAAATTGATTTCTATGACCAATTATTTCAATATTTTTAAATTTTCCTTTTACCCATGAAGCATATTTAACTTTAAAATCTTTTTCTACATGATAATCAAATATACCTAAAGCATCTGTTTTTTTACCATCTTCTTCAATATAAGATCCAAACATTTCAAGAGCATTACCAGTTAGTAAAAATATTACATTGTTTTCAATCATTTCTTTAATTTTATCTTTATACTTTTTTAATTTATCTAATATATCATATATTTTAGGATCTCTTATATTACTGATATATACCATATCAACTTTATGAGACATAAAGTATGGTTCATCATTAAATTTAGTATAAATAACTTTAAGTTTATTAGATGATTTTTCTAAAAACATTGCATTATATACTTCACCATACATATTACCAAATTCACTATATAATACTTCTACTACTTTCATTTTTCATCATCCAATCTTTTCTTAATATTATCTGTTACTTCAATACCCCAATTACCATAATCAACATCACAAATTAAATATATATCACTTTTATCAAGAGTTAAATATTTATGAGCATCTTTATAATCTTCACAAATAATTAATTTTTTTTCATCTATTCCTGCTAATAAAAGTCTTAATTTGTAATCCAAAGTATTTTCTCCAGTAATAATTATTTTCTTAACAGTTTTATCATTTAATAATTCAAAATCATTATCATATAACCATGTCATAGTAGCTTGAGCATGAAAACCTATTTCAGCATCCATAATAAGTACTAATTCTTTATCATGTTTGTTTCTCATAATACTTTCAAATATTATAGAAGGTGCTGTTCCATTCTGACCTTTACCACATTTTCTATAAATATCTATTCCTTTATAAGAATCAAATCCTTCTCTTGATACAGGAATATTAACTGTTTTTAATAGTTTATCAATTTCTTTTGGTTTAAATCCAATTTCTTGAAATAAACCAATAATCATTATTTCATTATATAGATTAAATATATCATTAGAAATAATATGATATTTTTCACCATTTAATACTAAATTATCTCCTTCAATTTTCTCCCAAGTATATTTTGCTTTATGATTTTTAAATCCACATTTTGGACATTTATATTTACCAACATGTCTATAGTGTCTAAATTCATATTCAATTGGAGAATTACACTTTGGGCAAGTTAAAAATTCACTTGAGAATCCAGCATATGCACTATAGTCATATATCTTATTAGCTCCTATAAATATTCTTGGATTATTTTCTCCTAGATTTGAAGAGAATGGCTCATTAGCATGTAGTATAAGTGTTACATCATTATTAGAATTAATACCATGATTAACCATATTCATCATATAATCTGGGTATGCATTTCTTCTAATTGAATCTCTACATAAATTAGTTACTAATAAATATTGTGGTTTAATATATGGAAGACATTGATCTAATGATAATTCATCTACTTCTAATACTACAGCATCTTTTGTAGATTTATTAAATAATGTTACACAGTCTAAAAGTATTCTAATGTGTCCTGCTACCATATTAGCACCCCAATATGTATATTCTGTTTTATAACCAGCATTTCTTAACATATTAGCTATTAAATCACATGTGGTAGATTTACCATTTGTTCCTGTTACCATAATAGTTAATTTAGGTTTAGCAATATAATTTAAAAAATGTGGGCATAGTTTTTCAGCAAGTAAACCTGCTCTATCGCTTTTAGTTTTACGATATTTATCTTTAAATAACTCATATAATTTTGCTGCCCATAAGGCTATCCAAAATCTCATATAATCATCTCCACTTTCAAAAATTATTATAACATTTATAAGCAATAAAAAAAAGTAAACTTGACGTTTACTTTTAATTTAATGATAATTTCTTTTTACCCTCAGCAAAAGTCTTCTTGATTTCTTTTCTAAGAATAAATAACGCTATAACATTTGGTATTACAATTAAACCAACAGCTGTATCGCAAAGTAAATCCCAAACAACATCTATTGATAGGAATACTGCAACTACTGCTGGAACAGCATAAGTCCATTTTAGGATATTTTTCAATTTATCATTAACAATATATCCTAAACCAGTTGTATATTCATAGAAGAATCCAATGTATGTTGAATAACAGAATGTTACTAATACGAAACATACAATATACTTACCAACTTGTCCATATAAAGTTTCAAATGCATATAGGATCATTGGTGCTCCACCATCTCCTGCAGCACTCCAAGCTCCAGTTGTCATTACAAGTAAACCAGAGATTGTACAAACCATGAAACTTACAACAGCAACTTCAATCATACCCCATAAGCCTTGAGTTACAGGATCATTTGTTGTTGTAGCATGAACTGTAGTAGAAGTTCCAAGTCCAGCTTCGTTTGCGAAAATTCCACGAGCAGCACCTTTAGAAATAGCAGTTGCTACT
Source organism: uncultured Mycoplasmatota bacterium (assembly GCA_946528555.1). Next base: position 14,177 of record CAMMYS010000005.1, on the reverse strand, counting down.
GTTGAACCAGCAAATCCACCAATAACAGGAGCTGGCATAAATGCATATTTAACAATTGTTGCAAGAGCAGCTGGAATATTAGCTATATTAGCAAATATTACTACTAAAGCAAGAATAATATAAGTTGCATACATAAATGGAACTAGTTTTTCTAATGTATAACTAACTCTCTTTAAGCCACCAGCAATTACAAATAATGATAAGATACCTACTACAACTGCAATTGGCCATAATGGAATATTAAATGTATCAACTAATGATGTAGCAATAGTATTGATTTGAACAAATCCAGAATCACATAATACATAAATTAATAATACTATTGAATATATTACAGCTAATACTTTTCCAACTTTACCACCAATAGTCTTGATATAATACATTGGTCCACCATAACGGTTACCTTTTTTATCCTTTTGTTGATGTTTAGTTGCAAGCATAACTTCTACACATTTAGTAGCCATACTTAGTAAAGCTATAACCCACATCCAAAATAATGCACCAGGACCACCAACAAAAATAGCAGCAGCAACACCAGCAACATTACCAGCACCAATTGTTCCACCTAAAACAGTTGCAATTGTTTTATAAGATGGATCTTCTTTTAAATTTTCTCCTTTCTTAAGTTTTTTAAACATTTTTCCAAAAGTTAATCCCCATAATTTTTTAATATGAGTAATTTGGAAAAAACCTACGCAGTAACTAAAATAAATTCCAGCACAAATAATAAATATTGTAAGAGGAAGTCCACAAATTGTGTTAGTTACATCCATAATTTTTTCAAGCATAATACTTCCATCCTTTCTACTTAAAAAACTATCTTTAGTTTATCAATTTTTTATAAAACATGCAATATTTCAAACTAATTTTTTCTATATTTTTTATCTAATTTTAATCTTTGACAAAATTCATTATGCATAGCAATAATTTGTACTTTATCTTCACATTTATTTACTATTTCATAACAAAAATATAATGCTTCTTCAAGAGTATCAAAATTATATATTAAAACTACTCTACTATTTTCATATATTGATAATTGGCAAAAAATATTATCATCTTTAGATAATAAATTTAATTTAACAAAAAATCTCATTAATGGAATATTAATTTCATTTCCTTCAATATATTCATTATGTACACCATTTCTAATTACTTGCATTTTTTAACCTCCAAAAATAATTATTTATTTAAAAGTTTTATATATCAAATAATCTATGTTGCATTCCTTCAGCATCATCTAAATACATTTTATATAAATTATATATATCTGTATTCTTATAATCAATTTCTTTAAAACCATTATTTAAATCTAATATAACACCTTCTCTATAACTAATTAAAATTGGAGAATGTGTTGCTATTATAAACTGACAACCTTTTTTAACTAATTCATCAATTAAGCATAATAATGACATTTGTCTTTGAGGAGATAAAGCTGCTTCAGGTTCATCTAAAATATACAAACCATTTTCAGTAAATTTGTTTTCTATTAATTGTAAAAAAGCTTCACCATGAGAACATTCATGCAAATTACCACCATAATAACTATATAATTTATGAAAAGAATCTTCTTCTACTAATCTTTGCACTTCTGATGAAAAGTTATAAAAACTTTCCGCTCTTAAAAAGAATTTAGTTCTTGGTTTATTAAATCTACCTATTCTTATATAATCACTTAAATTAGATGTTGTATTTTTAGTTTCATAATTAAAGTTTTGTGTTCCACCCTCAGCAGGTAAACCAAGAGCAACAGCTATTGCTTCAATAAATGTAGATTTACCTACACCATTTTCTCCAACAAAAAACGTAACTGGTTTTGTAAGCCTTAATTCACTAAAATTTTTAACTATTTCTATATTAAAAGGATACTTATCAAAACTTTCAATTTTATCCCTTTCTAATTCAATAGTTTTAACAAATAAATTACTATCCATATACACTCCATTAAAGTTATTATAACATAAAAAATAGTTTTGAATTATTCAAAACTATCCTACTAACCATTTGTGTTTTTTAACACTATAAATTGGTACAAATGGTAATAATATTGGAGTACTTTTTTTATACTTTTTATATTCTCTATCTTCACCATAATTTTTATCTTGTCTTATTTCTAATCTTCTTGCTCCACTAAACATTATATATATAATTCCAAGATATCCAATTAAAGCTATAATCCATTGTCCTATTCCATTTAATACATTTATTCCTGAAATAAACACTCCTGTCCATATTATTAATTCTCCTAAATAATTTGGGCATCTTACTATTTTAAATAATCCTGTATCACAAAATCTATTTGGATTCTTTTTCTTAGCAGCATTCTTTTGTAAATCACTTATTGCTTCAAATAATATTCCTATAACTGTAATAGTCATACCAGCTACAAAAACATTATCCATTTCATAATTATTATTTAAGAATCTATATATAACTGGACTAGTCATTGTTATATATAATAAACTACATGTAATCCATAACATTACTTTAGCAAAAAATGGCATATGACTACCATCAGATACTTCACCTTTCATTTTTTTATTATATGATGTTTTTATTTCTCTATATATTAAATATCCAGATAATCTAATACCATATAATATAAGTATTGTACTTGCTATTATTAATGAAGTTGTAATATTATCACTAAATAATAGTAATAGCATAATACCAGTTATACTAATTGATGCTCCATAACCAATTGATATAAACCAAATATATTTTTTAAATCCCATTATACATATAGCCATAATAGCTATAAAAATATACAATATTTCTTCTGTTACAATCATTTTTATCACTCCTATTCAAACCAATCTTTAAATTCTTCAAAACTTGTATTTCCACTTATTTTAATTCTATCAATTTCATATCTATTATTTAATCTAGTAGCATAATTAAAATTTCCAAATGTAAATGCCATCTTAATATCTTTTCTATTTGAAATCACACTTAATAAATCATTATTATAATATCCATATGGATAAGCATAATATTTAAAATTATATTCACTATTATTATCAAAATCTTTATTCAATTCTTCAATAGAGAATGTTGATGCTATTGGTTGCCCATTTTGAGCAAAATCATGTTGTGCATAAGAATGACTTTCAAAATGAAGTCTAGAATTTTCTTTTCTTAGTTTTTCAATTACATCTTTTCCTACTCTACTATAATTTGGTTCATTAAGTTCTGGTGTTACATCAGGAATTGTATTACCTATTACAAATAATGTTGCTTTAAAATCATATTTATCTAATAATGGTAAAACATTATAATATGCTTCAGCATCACCATCATCTATTGTAATAACAAATGTTTTTTTATCAAATTCACATTCATTCATATACCAACAATAAAACTCATCTAAATCTATTGTTTTCCATTCATTATTATATAACCACTCTAATTCATTTTTAGTGATATCTAAATCATTAATCCATTCATTATCACTAAAATATTTAATTTTTGTTTCATGATCAACTACTCTATGAAAAGTAATAATTGGTATTTTAACTGCTTTATCAATATTAAGTTCTTTATCATACTTTTCAACTGATTTAATTTTATCTATTTTACTATTATCTAATCTATCTTTTAATTTAAATATTTTATTAACTAAAAAAATCATTATTAATAGTGCTATTAAAGATAAACAAATAATAAAAATAATTTGAATTCTTTTATTTTTGATAATCTTCTTCATCATTACTCCATATTAATCTTCTAATACTGTATCTTTTAATAAAATAATATCTTCATTTAACTTATGAACTTCTTTTAAGTTTCTAGGATCATCATCTATTAATATTAAAAAACTTCCATCTCTTTTATAATCTCTTAAATATTCAGCTTTTAACACAGCTGTTTTTGTCATATCATTTGCTTCTCTAGAAATAATAATTCTATTTTCTTTTTTAAAAAATGGTGCATATTTATCTAACCAATTTTGTTTCTGTTCATAACCATTACTCATTCTTGTAACTGAAAAAATATATAATTCAATATTATCATTATTAGATATTTCTTTAAATTGATTAATATTATTATATAATGGTCTTTTCTTATCATAATCACATGGTTTTCCAAAATTATAATCTGCGATTACACCATCCATATCAACAAATATTTTTATTTTTTTACCTTCATATTGTTTTAAAAATTCTTTAAAGTACATAATCTAACCTCTTATAATTAATAATCATATACATTATAACATAAAAAAATATATGCTTGTTAGCATATATTTTTATTTTTCATAACCATAGTCATCATAGTCATCATCGTCTTCTTCTTTATTTTTAACAATAGTATGTGCTCCAAGAGCTGCAGCTCCTACTGCTATACCTATTCCAGCAGCAATTCCTAAAGTCTTCATTCCTTTACCTTTAGTTTGAGTTTGAGTAATTTCTTCTTCAGGAACTATTTCTTGAATACTTATTTCTGTTGGAATTTCTTGTTCAAAATAATCTTCTTCGATTGATGGTTCTACATAAACTTCTGTTGGTAATTCTTCTTGTGTATCAACAAATGCTGGTTCTGTTGGTTTTTCTTCAACATTTGGATTCTTTGGTTTCTTATTTGTTCCACCGCCGCCTCCACCAGGTTTATTTGTTGGAGCTTTTGTTGGTTGTTCAGTATTTGACTCTGTTGGAGTTTCACTTTGAGCTTCAGATGGTTTTTCTGTAGGTGCCTCTGTTGGTTGTTCAGTTGGAGCTTCAGTTGGTTTTTCTGTAGGCACTTCTGTTGGAGCATCTGTCTTAGGCTCTGTTTTTGGATCAGTTGGTATTGTTGGAGTATCTGGTCCAGGTGCTGGGCCACCTCCGCCTCCGCCGCCTCCTCCGCCGCCGTCGTCATCGTCACTATCATCAACTCCGGCTGGGTCAGGTTCTTGTGAATCTAATTCTAATACATCATCAATAGATTTATGTGGATTTAATTTTTCATAATAATCATCAATTAATTGTTTATAATTCTTTGTTGTATCTATATAATCTGCATATGGACTTAAATCTAATTCAAAATCAGTATTAAACTTAATATTGCCATCTGTATCTTGAGTTGGATTTTCATACATATTTTTAACTTTACTAATAGCTTGTTCTATTATTCCTTGAGCAGCTTGTACTCTTGGTGCTAATCCTTCTAACACGCCTTTATATGTATCCAATGTTTCTTTAATTTGCTTATATTTTTCAAGCTCATCTCTATATGGTTGTATTTCACTTTCTGGTGGTTCTTGATGTTCTCCTGTTTTTACAAACTCACCTGTCTTCTCATCAGTATATCCATCATCAACCATATGTCTTGAATCTTCTAGTTCTTTTACTTTTGCTTCTGTTTCATCTATCTTAGTTTGCATCTCTGTAAGAGCAGTTGTTAATTCAGGAAGTTTAGAATCATCTAATTCATTTAATGTAGCTAAATCTCCATAATCAGCTAGTGCTTTTACTGCGTTAATACTTGCTTCAGCACCTTGAATATAATCTGTTACTATACCCATAGCAGTTTTTAAAGCTTCTTCAATAATACCAGCAGATTTAACATTAGCATCAAGTAGATTTGAATAATTTTGCATGTTCTTAGCAACATTATCCCATACTCCACCTTTTAATATATTAGATGCTCCTATGTTAGACATAAAATCATTAACTTGTGTTTTTAATCCATTTGCTCTTTCAACTTCATTATTAAGTGATGGAACAATAGCATTAATAGCACTCTCAAGTGAACTAATACTTATTTTTCCTACATGGCCAGATTCCACTTTTGGTCCAAGAACAGTCATTAATTCATCATATCTTCCACCTGCAGTTACTGAACTTCTAGCTGTATCATATAAATCTGCAGATGCTTTTTCTAATGCCGCTATTTCACTTGATAATCCACTAGTAGCATATAAACTACTCATTGAATCAGTTAATGATGATTCTGCTATTTGTGATGCACAACCATCCATTTTATATATAGCATTAGCAATTGCATAAACAGCATCAGCTTCCGCTGACATATTACCATATAATAAGTTTGTTACTGCTCCATAATAATTAGTTGCAGTATACATTGTTCCAATAATACTTGCTTCATTATCAGAACCTTTTGTGTAATTTATATCTTGATGTTCACCTATTCTACCTTTAATACCACTCATAGCATTACTTACATATGCTAGATTTGATCCTAAAGTATCTCCAGGGCCACCATTAAAATATTTTGCAAATTCATCTAATTCTTTGTATTGTTCATATAAAGCAGCTATTGAAGTAGTATTCATTAATTTTTCAAATTCTTCATAAGTCATGCTTTGAGCAACACCATTTACATATCTAGTTATTTTTACTGATTTTTTAAAATCTTCATCTGCTAAAAAGAAATCTATTAAACCATTTTCTCTATCAGCAGTCCAAAAACTATGGTTATCTGAATTTGGAACATCTATAACTATATAATCACTACAATTGTTTTTAAAACTACTATAATTAGTGTGATTAGATCCATCATTAATATAAATATATGGAACATTTGATGATTTACCTGTTTCAAAATTACTAAAGAAATTTGAAGAATTTGAACCATCAAAATTACCAAATACATTTACAAATCTACCTATAGTATATCCTTTACCATTTAATTGACTCGCTATTGCTGATGTTCCTTTGTTTCCATTACTCCATGAAAACATATCTATATTAGTAGTTGGAATATTATATTCATTTGTTATATCTAATAATTTATTAGCAAATTTTTTTGCTGCTCCACTAGTACCATCTTGTACTGATGGAACAACCATAAATATTGCATCTGGATGCTCAGCTTGTTTTTTCTTAACATATGATAACCATCCTGAGCCATAATCGTGTGGATTACATGAAAAAACATATACTGGAGTATTTGAATTAACACCTGATTTTGGAATATATACTGAATATAACATATTCCCATTATCAGCCATTCTTTCTTCATACCAGCCATCATTCCCACCATTATACCAATCATTTAATGCCATATCATCACCTATAATAATGATACCATTATTTTAATAAAAATAAAATAAAAAAGTAGATTAAAATCTACTCTTCTGAAACATCCTTTACTGTTTTTAAAAATGCAAGTGAACTAATAATATCATTCTTATGATGAGTTCTAAGATCAAAAGATACACTTATTCTTAATACTTCTAGTTGTTTATTTCTAATTACTTCGTTATCTTTACTAATTGATTGCATTACAATTTTATTTCTTTTTAAATATTCTCTTATTTCTGCTATTGCTTTATTAATATTACCATCTACAGTAATTATTAAATTTAAGTTTTCTATTCTTTCAAATTTACCAGTTACTTCATGATTAATAGATAGAATAATAAATACTATTAATGTCGCTATTATAGCAGCTAAATAATAACCCATACCTACTGATAAGCCTATACAAGTTACAGATAAGATTCCTGCTGCTGTTGTAACACCTTTAACGTTATATCCATTTTGAATAATTGTACCAGCACCAATAAATCCAATACCTGTTAATATTTGAGCAGGTATACGTGCAGCATCTATATCATAATATTGTGCCATATATTGACTACCCATTACTATCAAAGCTGAACTAAGTCCAATAATAGCATGAGTACCAAAACCAGCAGGTTTACTAAAAGCAGATCTTTCTATACCAATAATTCCTGCTAATAAAGAACTCAATATTAATTTAAATACTATCTGAAATACTTCTGAATTTGCTATATTAACAATATAATCCATCATATTCAACTACCTCTTTATTCTATGTATATTGTATCATAGTAAATAATTATATTCAATCAATTTCTACTTTCACTAATCATCCATTCAACAACTTTATATTCTGTAAATACACTATAATTTGTATCATTAACTATATTATGTGAACTATGTTCTGCTCTAGTATACCAAGCTTTTCCACCGTTTATTGCCTTAACTTTTTCAGCAAATGCAGGCATAGTAGCACATCCATCTCCACTACCACAAAACATCCATAATGGTGTGCTTCTAAATGAATTTTCATATGATGGTGTACATCCCATAGCAACTGCTGCTGAGAAAAAATTTGTATAAGCACCAACTATTGTCATAACTCCATAACATCCATTTGAAAAACCTGCTATAGATATTTTTTTCTTATTTGCATTTGTATTATTTGCTATTTTAGTAGCAAGTTCTGTATATGCTTTACCATAGTTTTGTGACCTATCACCACTAGGTACTTGAGGTTGAATTATTATTGCATTATAACTTTTCGTACCTCTATTTATTTCACGAATTGGACCACTTTCAATTGCTTTTGTAGTACCATTATTATAATCGTCTCCTCTTTCACCAAAACCATGCATGTATATAACAATTGGAAGAGATGCACTTGCATTATCAGGAACATATAACCAATATGCAAATCCTTGGCCAGTTGAAGCCGTATAATAATTTAATGATACATTTTTATTATATGATTTTGATTGACCAATTCCTTGAGTTGCACTGCCTATAGTAACTTGTTTTTCTTTATCTAATTTTTCTTTTAATTGTTTTAATTTTTTTAATAATTCATTTTTAGCATTACTATTTTCTAACTGATTTACTTCAAATAATAAGTTTTTATAATCATCTTCTTTTCCATTAACAAGTGCTTGATCAATTTTATTTTTTAATTCAATTATTTTTTGTACATTAGCAAGTTTTACAAGTAATTCTCTTTTTTCAGGACTATCTTCTAATTTTTGAACAGCAGATAAAGCTACTTGAAAAGATGTACTATCAAGTGAAGTAATTGCTTCATTTACTAATACTTTTGTTTCAGTTATTTTAGCTGCTCTTATTCCTTCAACAGTTGCTGAATCATAACATTTCTTATATTCAAAATCACTACTTGATATAGCTACTACTAATCTAATAAAAAGTGGCACAAGAAAAATAATGATAGCTGCTATCAATTTAGTAGAAACAACTTTAAGTGCTTTACTAGTTGAACCATCACTTGACGTAATAACTTTCATAAAAGTAATTGAACTAACTATTATTAATAAAATTGGAACTAATATTGTAATAATAGTTATAGTTATTTTTATTAATCTAATTACTTCTAATGTTGATGAATTGTCACACATTGCTAATATCATATTTTCACCATTAATATTATATCATTTATAAACCTTTTTTAAAGTTCTTACAAACTCATTTGGCAGTTTTGAGTCAACTTGAGATATTAATTCATCATCAATACCATATAACGCTTCAGCCATTGAACCAACTATACATGCATTAGTATCAGTATCTCCACCCATATTAACTGCATTAATAATAGAACTATTAAAATCCTTAGAATTATATAAAATATATAAACAATTATTAATTGTTTCATAACAAGTTCTATTAAATCTTTCAAATGGTTTATAAATTGGATTTAATTTTAATTTTTTAAATACTTCCTCTTTAGATAAACCTTGTCTAAAATAATAAATAATTAAAGCTATTATTATTGAACACTCAGTTGCTTCTTTTGAATTATGAGATGGCAAACAACTTAAATAAGCATTATTTATTACTTCTTCTTCACTATTAAACAAATAGCCTATTGGAGATACTCTCATCATAGCACCATTCCCAGTACTATTACCAATATAGCTTCCATTTGACCATTTAATTAAACCAGGTGAAAAACTTGATTTAAAATATGGTTTAAAATCAGGTTTATAATCTTTATATTCATTAATATATTTTCTTAAATAATCTTCATAATTACCACCTGATAATATAGCATCAGCAATAGCAATAGTAAGTATTGTATCATCACTATAAAAAGATCGATCTTCTAAAAGTATCTTTTTATTTGGATTATAAATAACTTTAGTTTGATCAAACTCATATATACTTCCCGCTAAATCTCCTACTATTGCTCCATACATATTATCACCTAATCAGCTACATCTGAATCTACTGTTATATAAAAATGATAATCTTTATATAAACTCTTTAATTCTTTCTTAATATTTTGTACAATTTTATCTTTTTCTTCTTCAGCAAAATCAATAATTAAATCAAAATAAACTATATTTTTAGTTTTATCAACATAAAAACCATGTAATTGAGATACTGAATCATATTTTTTTATAGTATTTTCAATATCTTTCTTTAATTGTTTAAATTCACCTTTATCATTTAAAGCATATATTCCAATTGTTAAAATGATTCCATATTCCGAAAATATCTCATATTCTATTTTTCTTGTTAAAACATGAATTTCTTCTGCAGTCATATCATTTCTTACTTCAATATGAACTGAACCTATTATTTTAGAAGGACCATAATAATGCAAATATAAATCATATGCTCCTTTTATCTCATCATATTCTAATATTTTCTTTTTTAATTTTGATGTAAGTTTACTATCTGCCCTTTCACCTATTAAAAGACTAGTTGTTTCACTAAGTAATACAAATGCAGTTCTAATAATTATAATTGATATTAATACACCTAAATATCCATCTACATTTATATCCCATAAATATGTTGTAATTGCTCCTAATAAAGTTGAAAATGATAAAACTGAATCCATTATAGAATCAATACCTGTAGCAATTAATGCATGTGAATTTAATGACTTACCTACTTTTTTAACATAGTTTCCATAAACAAATTTAATAATTACACCTACTGCTATTAAGATAATAAATAATACTGAATATTCTGGCTCTACAGGATGAATTATTTTTTCAATTGCTTCTTTCATAGCAAAAACACCTACAACTAATACAATTGTAGAAATAATAACTGATGTGAAATATTCTATTCTTCCATGACCATATGGATGTTTTTTATCTGGTGCTTTATTAGATAATTTAGTACCAATAATATTAATAACTGATGACATAGAATCACTTAAGTTATTTACTCCATCTAAAATAATAGCTATTGATGAAGATATAAAACCTATTATCAATTTAACTGCTACTAAAAATGCATTTAATAATACACCTAAAAAACTAGTTCTAATTATTTTTTTATTTCTATTCATAATATCACCCATAATATACAAAATGCAGTAGACTTACTACTGCATTTTATTATAATTCTATTTATATATTAAATACAAGTATATCCACCATCTATTGGTAAAATAACTCCTGTTACATAACTTGCTTCATCGCTTGCTAGGAATATTGCTCCAGCATTTAACTCTCCTTCTTTACCATATCTTTGCATAGGTACATGAGTTTTAGCAAATTGTTGAAATTGTTCTGTATCTAATACAGCAGTTGTTAATTCTGTATAAAAATATCCAGGACAAATACAATTAACAGTTATGTTGTATTTAGCAAGTTCAGCAGCTGCTGCTCTTGTATAATTAATAACTCCACCTTTACTTGAATGATATGCAATAGTAGGTATTTCAGTATTACCAACCATTCCATACATAGAAGCTATATTAATAATTCTTCCATAATTATGTTTTTTCATAATATTTCCGAATGCTCTAGACATTTTAAATACTGAAGTCATATCTGTTGCTATTGTAAAATCCCATTCTTCATCATTCATTTCTAAAGCACCTTTATCTTTAGAAGATCCTGCACAGTTTAGTAAAATATCTACTTTTCCAAAGAATTTTTCAACTTTATTAGCTGCATTTCTAATATCATCAGTTGATGTAACATCACATTGAACTGGTAATACTTTTACTCCTTCTTTTTCAAGTTCTACTTTTAATTCTTCTAATCTATCTAATCTACGAGCAAGTATTGCTAAGTCAGCTCCTTGTGCAGCAAAAGCTCTAGCCATTTGTCTTCCAAGTCCACTACTTGCTCCAGTAATTACAGCTACTCTTCCTTTTAAATTAAACATAATATCATCTCCATATCTTACATTTATAATTATAAAAAAAGTCTTGATTTTATTCAAGACTTATTTATTAATTTAATCCACACTGGTTGTAACAACACATTTATAATTATCAATCTTTTCGTCTCCAGTTTTACCATTATCAACAATGTTTAAAGAAAGTCTAGAGAATTTATTTGGTAAGTAAGCTTGTGCATCTACAAGATTGATAACACCAGTATTGATTTCAGTAGAACTAGTAGTACCAGCAGTAACACTTACAACAAGTGATGTTGGTGGATTATCTAATGCCTTATTTGATAGTGCATGATCTTCATCTTCAATTATTGTATCAGCAATTTTTTCTTTCTTTAAACCAGGCCCATTATAAATAAATTGGAATTTCTCATTATCAGTAGCATAGAATTCAGTAATATAACCAGCTAGATTTAAATGAATATAATAATCAATCAAAGTGTTACCCTGTGGATATAATATTTTATATCCTGTCTCTTGTGATCTAGCCACGCTAATTCCATTAGCTCTTGCATAAGTAATACCATCAGGCCATTCACTCATATCTCCCATTGAATCAGAAACAAATTGAGTTTCAGCTGTATCAAGAAGAGATTGAAGTTCAGTAACAAAAGTTTGTGGTTTTGGGCCACTATTCATTTCATTTTGCGCTATTTCCATGCCTTTAAATAATAATATAATTAATGTAGATGTTATAGCTATAACACATATAATAAATAATATTATTTTAATTTTACGTTTTTTCATAGCTATCCTATTTTTGATTAAAAGCGTTCATTCCTGGATATACTGAATCTTTTAAATCATGTTCAATATTTAATAATCTATTATATTTTGCAACTCTATCAGTTCTACAAGGTGCTCCTGTTTTAATTTGACCTGAATTAACTGCTACAGCTACATCAGCAAGAGTAACATCTTCTGTTTCTCCACTTCTATGAGATACTACTGAAGTATAACCATTTTCTTTAGCTAAATTAATAGCAGCTAATGTTTCAGTTAGAGTTCCTATTTGATTTAACTTAATTAATATACTATTTGCTGTATGATTATCTATTCCTTTTTGTAAACGTTTAATATTTGTTACAAATAAATCATCACCAACAATTTGAATTTTATCTCCAAGTTTTTCAGTATATATTTTCCAATTATCCCAATCTTCTTCTGAAAGTCCATCTTCAATAGAAATAATTGGATATTTTTCAATTAGCATTTCTTGCCATGCTATCATTTCTTCTGGTGTTTTTAATTCATCAGTTTTCCAGAAATAATAATTTCCTTCTTTACCAATTTTTTTAGCTTCATCATACATTTCTGTACTAGCTATATCCATTGCAAGTCTAATATCTTTTCCAGGAACATATCCAGCTTCTTTAATAGCTTCAACTATAAATTCTAAAGCTTCTTCATCATTTTTTAGATTTGGTGCGAATCCACCTTCATCTCCAACTCCACTTGCAAGTCCTTTTTCTTTTAATACTTTTTTAAGTGTATGATATATTTCACTACACCATCTAAGTGCTTCAGTAAAGTTTGGTGCTCCTACTGGCATAATCATAAACTCTTGAGAGTTAACTGTATTATCAGCATGTTTTCCACCATTTAATATATTCATCATTGGTACTGGTAATGTTTTAGCATCTTCTCCACCAATATAACGATATAATTCTTCACCTTTGCTTAAAGCGGCAGCTTTAGCAACAGCTAAACTAACACCAAGTGTAGCATTAGCACCTAATTTACCTTTATTTTCTGTTCCATCAAGTTTAATTAATGCTTCATCAATACCTTTTTGATCATAAGCATTCATTCCTTTTAATGCAGGTGCTATTAATTTATTAACATTTTCAACTGCTTTTAATACACCTTTCCCTTGGTATCTTTTTTTATCACCATCACGAAGTTCAACAGCTTCAAAAGATCCTGTTGATGCTCCAGATGGAACCATTGCTACTCCAGTGAATCCTCCTTCAGCTACAACCTTTACTTGAACTGTTGGATTACCTCTAGAATCCATAACTTCTAATGCTTCAATATTTTCAATTTTTAATACTTCTTTGCTCATAAATCCTCCTTTATTATTGAAACTTTATACTTTTACTTCACTATTAAAATTATATCATAAAATAAATATTTTAATCTACTAAATATACTTTAAATATTTAATAATATAATTATCTTTTTTAGTACTCTTTTCAATGCCAATAAACTTATATTTACCATATCTTCTAATACTGAAAATATCATTTTCTTTTAAGATAATACTATTCTTATTAACAATTTCATAATTTAAAA
>CAMMYS010000004.1 GCA_946528555.1 uncultured Mycoplasmatota bacterium | reverse complement strand
TAACATTAATTTTTTTAAATAATCATTTTTATTCTTAATTAAATTATTATAATTATTTAAATTATAAATATATTCTTTATTTAATTGAGATATTTGAATATTTAAATAATTTCTTCTTGTATTTGGAGATGATTTGATAAGTTTTAATTCATCTGGGGAAAGTAAAATGATTCTATATTGTGATATAAAATCACTTAATTTTCTTTGAATTTTAGAATTAATTTTGGTCTTTTTACCTTTTTTATCTAGATATATTTCTAAATTCTTTTTAGGACCATAATCAAAATAGTGAACTTTAACCTTAAAAAAATCACTTTTTTCATTAATAATTGATAATTCATTATTAGTTTTAAACGACTTTGCTAAACTACCTAAATAAATAGCTTCAATGATAGATGTTTTACCAATACCATTTTTACCAATAATAATATTTAAATTAGAAAAATTATCAAAACTTTTTTTCGAATAATTTCTAAAATTTAGTAGTTCTAATTTAGTAATATTCATTTTAACCCCACTTAAACATATCAATTTTTAATTTTTTATTTTTATGGTACACCTACCCACTGATATAATTATACCATAAAATTACGTATAAAAAAAGATAATTTAATAATTATTATCTTCTTTTATAGCAATTCTATCTTCTAAAATATACTTTAATCTTGTTGCTCTTAAAATTTGATTAGTTAATGATCCTATAGATACATCAAAATTAATTATATCGCCACTTTTAAACTGAATTGATGACTTCTTTTTGCCTGATTTATAATACTTTTCTATTTTATCTAAATTAATCCATATACAATCATCTTTTTCTGGAGAAGTTGTTGGAAAGAAAATAATTTTTCTGCTTTCTTCTACTATAATCGGAGATTTATGTGTAATACCAAGTAATTTTTTAGTACCTTCCTTTCTACCTTCTAAGGAACTACCAAAGTATTCACAACTATGTTCTAATATATTCAATGTTTTTTCTTTAATAAAATATTCATCATCTACTTCAATTATTTTAGAACTATTCTTTCCCACAGGCATTATTAATTGAGTATCATTATTAATCTCATAATTCATATTATTCCTCCTTTTGTTGATAATTAATTTATCACTATATATTGTCGAAATATGTCGAATTATGTCTTAACAAATAAAAAAAGTGAATTTCTTCACTTTTAATATGTTTTCATTGGTAAAATTAATTGAATCATTTCTTCAGTATCAATATTTTTAAGTATTATAGGACTTATTTCACCATTTAATAATAAGTATATTTGTTCAGAATCAAACATTTTTAATGCATCTAACATAAATTTAGCACTAAATGAGATTTTAATATTGTTTTCTGTTTCATTTTCAATTTCCATTTTTTCTTCAACATTTCCCATTTCACTACTATTAGCTCTTATTATTAATTTATTATTATTTATTTCCATATCAATAATATTTTTATCTTTAGATTGTGTTAATAATGCAGCTCTATCTAAAATACTATAGAAGTTCTTTAAATCTACTTTTAATATATATTTAAATTCTTTTGCTATTGAATTATCAGTATTAGGATAATTTCCATTTAGTAATGAGCTTTGGAAAGTAATATTTTTAGTTCTAAAAATGATCTTATTACTATATATATTCATTTCGACTTCTTGTTCATCATTTAATAGTTTTACAAACTCATTAATATTTCTAGATGGTATAACAATGTTAATATTATCTGTTGAATCTCTTTTAATAGTATAAGTTAATTTAGCTAATCTATATGAATCTGTTGCAATACATTCAAATATATCACCTGTTATTTTAATATTAATACCTGTTAATAATGGTCTACTTTCTTGTAAAGAACAAGCAAATGAAGTTTTGTTAATAGTTTCTTTAAATTTTATACTATCTAACATTATTGGTTCTTTAGATTCATCAAGATATACTTGTGGAAAATCTTCCTCTAAGAAACAATTAAAGTTATAAATAGAATTTTCTGTTTTAAATGATATTTCATTTCCTTCAAAATTTTCAATTAATATATCTGTTTCAGGTAATCTTTTAATTATTTCTAATAAAGATTTACCATATATAATAGATACTCCAACTTCTTCAATATTCTTTATATCTTTCTTATCTATATAATATTGAATAGTTATATCATTATCTGTAGCTGTTAGATATAAACCAGATTTCTTTAATTCAAACTTAATACCATTTAATACAGGAATTATATTTCTAGTAGATAAAGCTCTACTTACTGCATTCAATCCTTCCAATAATACTTTTTTTTCTATTAACATTTTCATATTTATACCTCCCTATTTTAATATGATTAATAATATTATATATTGTTAATTTGTTGATAACTTATTTTTTATCAATTAATTACTAGATTTTTATGTTAACTTATTAACATTTTTTGTTTATGATTTATTCACAAATTTTTTCTTTAAGTATTTTTATCTCTTCTTGAAGTTTAGTATTTGTTTTTAATTCTTTAGTTATCTTATCACAAGAATAAATTACTGTTGAATGATCACGACCTCCTATTTCTAGGCCAATTCTTTCATATGTTTCATCAGTCATCATTTTGCACAGATACATTGCTATACTTCTTGCATCAGCAACCTTTTTCTTTTTCATCTTTCCCTTTATCATAGATACTTCTAAATCATAGTATTTAGCAACAGTATCAATGATTTTAGCAACTGAATTTGTTTTAAATACTCTATTATCTACATATTCTTCTAATGCTGATTTAACTATATTCAATGAAAATTCATCAACATGGAACATTGTTTTATAAGCAAATAATCTTTTTAATGAACCTTCTAAATCTCTAACATTTGATCCACAATTATTAGCAATGTAATCTAATATTTCATCATTTAATTTTAATTGGAAATCATATATCTTATCTTTATTAATAATAATTTTCTTTTTTAATTCTATATCTGGTGGATTAATACAAGCTGTTAATCCCCATTTAAACCTTGTTTTTAATCTTTCTTCTAATAGTTTAAAGTCATTAACAGATCTATCCGATGCCATTATTATTTGTTTATTTGAATCATGTAATGTATTAAATGTATTATAAAATTCAATTTGCGTTTTTCCGTATTTTTCTAATAATTGAATATCATCTATTATTAATACATCTATATTCCTATATTTATCACGAAAAGCATTTAAATATTTAATATTATTATCATTTTCACCTTTATAATTTGCTATTACTCTGTAATCGTGCATAAATTGTTCAGTTGTTATATATAGTACTTTTTTATCTGAATTATTAATAATATAATTACCAATTGCATGCATTAAATGTGTTTTTCCTAATCCACTTTTTGAATATAAGAAGAATGGATTGTATAATTTACCAGGATTTTGAGCTACTGTTAATGCGGTTTCATATGCTAATTTATTAGATTCACCTACTACAAAATTATCAAATGTGTATAATTCATTAAAAGAACTACTATATCTATAATTATATATATCGTCCTCTAAATTAACAAATTCTTCTTTTTCTATCTTTTTAATAGTTTGTTTTGTTTTTTCTTCCTTAATAATATCCTTATTTTGCATATATTTAATAGTACAAGTATCATCTGTTATATCATTTAATATTTCTTCAATAACAGGACCATAGTTCTTTTCTATTGTCTGCAATAAAAGATCATTATTACTTTTAATTGTTAAAACGATTTCATTATTTTCATAGGAATATATAATAATATCTTTAAGCATGGTATTATAAGACACTAAAGATGTTTTTTTTCTAATTTGATTAAGTAATTTTTCCAAAACCTCATCCTTTGTCATTTTTATATTCCTTTCTAAAAATGTTCTTTCTATAAAAATTATAAAAAGTTATTTTTTCAATGTCAAATAAAAAAACTTATTAACAAATATACTAACAATTTATACACAATTTGTAAATATTTTTTTTCTTTTAAAATCTAATAATTTTAATTATTATCAACAATACTAACAAATTTTTTAAACATACATTTCAACTATGTTGATAAGTTGTTGATAAGTTAACATAAAATGTTGAAATGTTGTTAATAAGTTAACATAAAATTAGTTTTAAGCACTTTTAGTTAACATAACATTAAAAAAATATCCACATTATATATAATAAGGATAGATATTTGACTTTTTGCGATTCATATAATATAATCTAACTCAGTTAATTGAAAGGGAGGAATATAATATGAAAAGAACTTTTCAACCAAATAAAAGTAAAAAAAGCAAAACTTCTGGATTTTTATCAAGAAGAGGTACTAATGTACTAAAATCAAGAAGAGCAAAAGGAAGAAAAGAATTAGCAAAATAAATTACTTTAAATTAAGTAATTTTTTTTATATAATTATTTTACCAGGTGAATTAGTATGAATAAAAAATATATAATTAGGAAAAATGAAGAAATTCAAAATGTAGTTAATAATTCATCTAAAACTGTTAATAAGTATTTTGTAGTTTATTATTTGAAAAATAATTTATCATTTAATAGATATTGTATAAGTGTTAGTAAGAAAATTGGTAAAGCTAATGTAAGAAATCTATATAAAAGAAGAATAAAGGATATTTTAATGAAAAATAAACTAGATAAATCTTATGATTGTGTTATAATACTTAGGAAAGCCGTATTGGATATAAATTATGATTTAATTAAAAAGGAATTATTGAATATTTTGGAGGATATAAAATGAAAAATAAAATAATAATACTACTTATATTAGTAATAATGTTATGTGGATGTACTAAAAGAACAACTGTTACATTAGAAGACAATAGTACAAAATCATATGTTACTAATATTTTATGTAGACCTGAAACAGATGAATTAATAGATGCTTATAGACAATTAGGAAATGAAACAAATAGTGATTATTTAAGTCTTCCTGCTTGTAAAGATCTAAAAATCAATTCAGGTGGATATGAAGGATTATGGACATCATTATTTGTAAAACCATTAGCTTGGTTAATTGTTAAAATTGGTTTAGTTGTTAAAAATAATGGTTTAGCAATTATGATAATGGGTCTTTTATTAAGAGCAGCTCTTTATCCAATATCTAAAAAATCTACAAATATGAGTGAAAATATGAAAAAAGCTCAAAAAGATATGGAGAAGATTGAAAAGAAATATCAAGGTAAAGATGATAAAGAATCTATGATGGCTAAAAGTCAAGAAATGATGCTTATTTATAAGAAGTATGATATTAATCCTTTATCAAGTTGTTTATTTGCTTTCCTACAAATGCCAATATTCTTTGCATTTTTAGAAGCAGTTTATAGAGTTCCAGCATTTTTTGAAAAGAACTTTCTTGTTTATAATTTAGGAACAACACCTTTAGAAGGAATTAAATTAGGTAATTATTGGTATATATTATTAGTAGTATTGATACTTGCATGTACATATTTCTCATTTAAGAATATGAATACATCTGGTGGAGATGAAGCTCAACAAAAACAAATGAAGATGATGAGTACAATGATGGTAGTATTTATTGGTATTATGTCATTCTCACTTCCAACTTCTATCGCACTTTACTGGATAGTATCTAATGCATTTACAATAGTACAAAATATTATAATTAAAAATAAAAGTAAAAATACTATATAGTAATACTTACAAAAATATAGAGAAAGGTAGTAGATAATATGGAAAAATATAAGTTTCAAGCAAAGAGTAAAGAGGGATTATTAGATAAAGCACTAGAAGAATTGAATGAAAAAGAAGAAAATATATTAACTAACTTATATGAAGAAAAAGGTGGCTTATTTAGTGGAAAGAAATATACACTAGAAGTTGTTAAATTATCTGATGTAGCTGAAATAGGAAAAGATATATTAAATGAATTATTATTATCTTTAAATATTAAGGCAAATGTTGAAACAAAGATAAGAGAAGGAAAAATTAAATATGAAATCTATTCACAAAATAATTCAGTTCTTATTGGAAAAAAAGGTCATATATTAGATTCAATTCAAACATATGTTAGACAAGCTATTTTTAATGCTATTGATTTATATGTTAATATAACAATAGATGTTGAAAAATATAAAGAAAAACAAAATTATTACTTAGAAAAGAAAGTTAAAAAAATAGCAAGAGATGTAACTTTATCTAAGGTAGAAGTAAAATTAGATCCAATGAATTCTTATGAAAGAAAATTAGTTCATGAAGCATTACAAGGATTTAAATATATAGTTACTGAGTCTGAAGGTGAAGAACCTAATAGATGTGTAGTTATAAAATATTGTGAAAACAAAGAAGAAACAGAAGAGTAGAAATACTCTTTTTTATTTACAATAAAGCCTGTATATGCTATAATCTTGTGGAAAGAAGGGACCTATATGAATGATACAATATGTGCAATAGCGACACTTGTTGGTGAAAGTTCTATTAATGTTATTAGAGTTAGTGGAGATAAATCATTAGAAATAGTTAATAAAATATTTGATAGAGATTTATCTAAAAAAGAAACTCATACAATAACATATGGTTTTATCATGGATAAAGATGAAAAAATAGATGAAGTATTAGTTTCATATTTTAAAGGTCCTAAATCATTTACTACAGAAGATACTGTAGAAATTAATACACATGGTGGAAAAATATGTGTTAATAAAATAATGGAATTATTGTTATCAAATGGTTGTAGATTAGCAGAACCAGGAGAATTTACTAAAAGAGCTTTTTTAAATGGAAGAATAGATTTAATAGAAGCAGAAGCCGTTTCAGATATGATTGAATCAAAAACAGATGCTGCTAGAAAAATGTCTATGAGAGGAATCAGTCATGAACTTTCTAATAGAATAAATGATTTAAGAAGCAATATTTTAACTTTAATAGCTAATATAGAAGTAAATATTGATTATCCAGAATATGAAGATGCAGTAGTAGTAACAAAAGAATTAGTTGAAGAAAAAGTTAATTATATAGAAGAAAAAATAAATGAATTACTAGATAATAGTAAAAATGGATTAATAATTAAAAATGGTATTAATATTGCTATTGTTGGTAAACCTAATGTAGGAAAAAGTAGTATTTTAAATGAATTATTAGGTGAAGAAAAAGCAATAGTTACAGATGTAAAAGGTACAACTAGAGATATAGTTGAAGGAAGTATAACTATTAATGGTATAGAAGTTAATTTCTTTGATACAGCAGGAATAAGAGAAACTAATGAAATAGTAGAATCAATAGGAATAGAAAAAAGTATCAAAAAAATCAATGATTCAGATTTAATATTATTTGTAATAGATTCATCAAATGATTTTGATAAAGAAGATGAAGAAGTATTAGAAAAAATAAAAAATAAAAAGGTATTAGTTGTATACAATAAAATAGATTTAGGTAAAAAGAAAAATAATAAATTAGATAAATTTGATAGTATTGAAATAACTACTAAAGAAAAAGAAAATATTAAATTATTAAAAGATAAACTAGTAGAAATATTCAATTTAGATGATATAACAAGTTCAGATTATACTTATATATCTAATGCTAGACAAATTGGATTACTTAATAATTGTATTAGTATTATTAAGGATATAAGAAAAGAATTAAATAATGATACCCCTGTAGATTTAATGGAAATTAATATTAAATTATTATGGGAAACATTAGGTGAAATAACAGGTAGTGTATACAAAGATGATTTATTAGATGAAATATTTAGTAAGTTTTGTTTAGGAAAGTAAGATGATTAATATGAAATATGATGTAATAGTTGTAGGAGGAGGCCACGCAGGTTGTGAGGCTTCTTTAGCATGTTCTAGAATGGGTAAAAAAACATTATTAATTACAGGAAACTTTAAAAATATTGCAGATATGCCATGTAATCCATCTATAGGTGGTTCTGCTAAAGGAATAGTTGTTAGAGAAATAGATGCTTTAGGTGGCGAAATGGGTTATAACACAGATAAAACTCATCTACAAATAAAAATGCTAAATACTAAAAAAGGTCCTGGTGTTAGATCTTTAAGAGCACAAGGATGTAAAGTTAATTATCCAAAAGAGATGCTAAAAACTCTTCAAAATCAAGAAAACTTAGATTTATTAGAAGACTTAGCTAAAGATTTAATAGTAGAAAATAAAAAAATTAAAGGAATTGTTACTGAAAAAGGCAAAAAAATTAATTCTAAAGCTGTAATATTAACAACCGGAACATACTTAAATTCTGATATTTTATGTGGTCATGAAAGTTATAAAGGTGGTCCACATGGTGAAAAAAATTCTATGTTTTTAAGCAAATCTCTACAAGAAAATGGTATAAAAATAATTAGATTAAAAACAGGAACACCTCCTAGAATATTAAAAAGTTCAATCAATTTTGATGAAGTAACTATTGAAGAAGGAGATAAAGAAAAACTAACATTTAGCAACTTTTATAAAGCTAGTTATGATCCTAAAAAACAAAGACCATGTTATTTAACATATACAAATCCAACGACACATAAAATAATAATGGATAATTTAGATAAATGTGCTTTATATAGTGGTCTTATTAAAGGTGTAGGACCAAGATATTGTCCTTCAATAGAAGATAAAGTAGTAAAATTCAACGATAAAGAAAGACATCAAATATTTTTAGAACCAGAAAGAAGCGATGATATTGAATATTATGTTGGTGGTTTTAGTACAACAATGCCTCATGAAATACAAGAACAATTATTACATACTATGGATGGTTTAAAAGAATGTGTAATTACTAAATATGGATATGCTATAGAATATGATGCTATTGATCCAACACAATTAAATATGAGTTTAGAAAGTAAAATTATAGAAAACTTATTTACTGCTGGTCAAATAAATGGAACAAGCGGTTATGAAGAAGCAGCAGCGCAAGGATTAATGGCAGGTATAAATGCAGTATTAAAATTAGATAATAAAGAACCATTTATATTAAAAAGAAATGAAGCTTATATAGGAGTTTTAATAGATGATTTAATTAATAAAGGAATTACTGAACCATATAGATTACTTACTTCAAGAGCAGAATTTAGATTATTATTAAGACATGATAATGCATCATTAAGATTAACTGAATATGGAAGACAATTAGGATTAATTAATGATGAAAAATATGATATTTTTAAAAATAAATTAAAAAAAATCGATAAATTAACAGATTTTTTAAATAATAATTATTTTGATAATAATAAAGAAAATAATGAATTTTTAGAAAAAAATAATTCATCAAAAATAACAGGTAGAATAAAATTATTAGAATTAGTTAAAAGACCAGAAATAGAATTAAAAGAATTATTAGATTATTTAAAATATGAATATGATAATGAAATATGTGAAATAGTTGAAATTAATATAAAATATGAAGGATATATTAAAAAAACTCAAAATGAAGTTAATAAAATGTTAAAATTAGAAGAAAAACAAATACCAGAAGATATTGATTATAGTAAAGTAAGAAATATTGCTACAGAAGCAAGACAAAAATTTTCAAAAATAAGACCTTTAACTATTGGACAAGCTTCTAGAATAAGTGGAGTTAATCCATCAGATATTACTATGTTACTTGTATATTTAAAAAAGGAATATAATAATGACTAAAGATGAATTTATATTAAACTGTAAAGATATTAATATTGAGGTAACAGATGAATTATATAATAAATTATATGATTATTTTGTTATGTTAAATGAATGGAATAAAAAATTTAATTTAACAAGTATTTTAGAAGAAAAAGATGTTTTCTTATTACACTTTTATGATTCATTATGTCTTATTAAAGCAATTGATTTAAATAAAAAACAAACTTTATTAGATTTTGGTACTGGTGCAGGTTTTCCAGGAATGATAATAGCTTTATTCTTTAAAAATATTAATGTTACTTTAATTGAATCAAATCAAAAAAAATGTTTATTTTTAAATGAAATAAAGAAAAAATTAAATATTAAAAATGTAGAAATAATATGTGATAGAATAGAAAATTATGGTACTAAAAATAGAGAAAAATTTGATATTGTTACTTGTAGAGCTGTAACATCAATACCTATGATAATTGAATTATCAACAAGCACTTTAAAAGTAGATGGTTATTTAGTACCATTAAAAACAAATTGCATTGATGAAGTTAAAGAATATAAAAATTTATGTAATGAATTTAATCTAAAATTAGAAGGTATTATAGATTATAAATTACCAATAAATGATGCTGTTAGGATGATACCTAAATATAAAAAATTAAAAGTAACAAATTCTAAATATCCTAGAAATTATGGTACATTATTAAAAAAATATAAAAAGAATTGATAAAAAAAGTAAAATGAATTAAAATTATAATAAGGAAGAAGAATGATAAGGAGGAAGTTATGGAAGAAAAAAATAACAAAAAGGAAATAGTATTAATTCCACTTGATGAAATAATACCAAATAGATTTCAACCAAGACTTGCTTTTGATGAAAAAGAACTTAATGAATTAGCAAATTCTATCTTAAAATATGGAATAATTCAACCAATTGTTGTAAGACAAATAGGTGAAAAATATGAAATAATAGCAGGAGAAAGAAGATATAAAGCATCAACTATGGCAGGAATTAAAAAGATTCCAGCTATAATTAATAATACTGATGACAATACTAGTGCAGAAATTGCATTACTTGAAAATCTTCAAAGAAAAAATTTAACTGTTATTGAAGAAGCTAAATCATTTAAAAAATTAATAGATAGAGGTTTTAAACAAGAAACAATCGCATCAAAGTTAGGTATTAGCCAATCTTCTATAGCTAATAAGATCAGACTTCTTAGTTTGCCAAAAAGTGTTCAAAATAGTCTTTTATATAATAAAATATCAGAAAGACATGCAAGATGTTTGTTAACACTTCCAGATGAGCAAACACAAAAAGATATGTTAGATAGAATAGTAAAAGAGAGACTAACTGTTAAACAAACAGAAGAAGAAGTAAGTAAAATAATTAATAAAGATAATAATATAGAAGAAGTTACAGAACCTAAAATATTTGATCCTAGTGGAATGCAAGTATCATTTAAATTATCAGATATGCCACCACTAGAATATTTTGATCCTAGTAATTTAAATGAACCAGTTGCTACTACAGAACCTGTTTTAAAAGAAGAAATAGAAAAAATTAATAATAATTTTGAAAAGAATATTAATAATAGAATAGAAGAAGAAACAAAGAAAATATTAGATAGTATTAATAATAAAACTGATGATTCTGATGAATCAGAGGGAGATTTAAAAATTGTTCCTAATATAGATATTCTTCCAGATAATATTGAGAATAATGAACCTATTAATCCATTCCAAGAAAATGCCAGATTAATAAATCAAATTCTTAATAAAAATACTCAAGAAGAATTAAAAGAAAAAATTAATAATTCACATGAAAAATCTGTAGGAAATATTAATACTTTTTCTGGAACAATAAATAAAATAAGAGAGTGTATTAATAGTTTTGATAATACTAAAGTAAATACTACAGAAATTGATATGGATAAAAAATATAGAATTATTATAGAAATTGATAAAGATGCTTTTTAAGCATCTTTTTGTCTAGTGATAAAAAAAAGTTTTACTATAAAAAAAATAAATGTTATACTATAATTGTATTATAAAAAGAAGAGAGGTAGATTATGGGATTAATCAAAGCTTTATCTAATGCAGCAACAACAGCATTAGGAGATCAATTTAAAGAGTTTGTCAATTGTCCTACAATTGAAAAAAACGTTCTTATTCAAAGAGGAATTGTTAAACATGGAGAAGGAAATACAAATCCATCTGAAGGCGTAATTTCTAATGGTAGTACAATCGTAGTTCCACAAGGAATGGCTATGATGATTATTGACAATGGAGAAATTAAGGAATTTACTGCTGACGCTGGTACATTCTATTATGATACTAGTTCAGAACCAAGTATCTTTGCAGGAAATTTAGGAGAAGCAATTATCCAAACATTTAAAACTATTGGAAAACGTTTCACTTATGGTGGACAAACTGCTAAAGATCAAAGAGTTTATTATGTAAATTTACTTACTATCACTGGTAATAAATTTGGTTCACCACAACCAAAGAAAATTACTGATGAAAAATATGGTATGTTAGAAGTAACATTCTTTGGAGAATATGCTTTTAAAGTAGTAGATCCAATTTTACTTGTTAATAGTGTAATTGGTGCTAATCCAAAAGATACAGTTACTTACGAAGAAGTAGTTGGAACACAATTACAAGCTAAGTTTGTAGAACAATTATCTCAAGCAATTTCAGTTGTTATGAGAAAACATAAAGTTTCATTCGGAGATATCCAATTATACAATGGTGATATTTCAACAGAAATGAATACTTGCTTAGACGAATCATGGAGACAAAATTATGGTTTAGAAATCACAGATGTTGCTCTAGGTGATATTAACTTAACTGAAGATTCAATGGCTAAAGTTAATAAAGTTGATGAAGCAACAATTTTCTCAAATCAAAGTCTTCAATCAGGACTTATGGCAAGTGCTACTGCTGAAGCTCTTAAAAATGCATCAGCTAATGAAAATGGCGCTATGATGGGATTCATGGGAATGAATATGGCTGGAATGGCTGGTCAAAATGCTATGGGAGCTGCTAATGCTGCACCAGCAGGACCAGGATTATATAATCCACAACCAGGACAACCAGAACCAGGAACAATTTTTGCTGGAGCTGCTGCTGTACCAAATCAACCAGTTGTTGGTAAAGCATGTCCAAAATGTGGATCTGTTGTAACAGGAGCATTCTGTAGTAATTGCGGTGCTAAAATGGAAGAAGAAGCACCTGCAGAGGCACCAGTTGCTGAAGAAACACCAGCACCTGAAACTCCAGAAACACCAGCAGAATAATTAAACAAAAAGTTAACAAAAAAATTCTTAGTTTCTAAGAATTTTTTTATTTAAAAAAATATATATAAAAGTACTTGATTTCTTATGAAAAATAAGTATAATTTAAAAAGAAAGAAACGAAGTATATTTTGGAGGCTTAATAGATATGAAATTTAAGACTGTTAGTGTAGAAGAATTAGAAAATTTACCTTTCGATGATATAGCATATATTATATTAAAAGAAAAGGGTAAAAAAATGAAAATTACTGATATATTTAGAATTATATGTGACACACTTAATTTAGGTGATGCAGCATATGAAAATCAAATTGGTGATTTCTTCGCATTATTATCTACTGAAAAAAGATTTATTCAATTAGAAAAAGGTTTTTGGGATTTAAGAGAAAACCATACTGCTGAAATTAGCATTAAAGAAATAGAAGAAGAATTAGATGATGATATAGAATTAAATGATAATCAATATGATGAACCAGAAGAAGAAACTAGTTATTATGATGAATTAGATGATTCTGAGGATGATAAAGAAGATGATGACTATAAAGATTTAGTTGTTGTTGATGAGGATGATGAATTTGATGCTAATCTTTAGATGACTTCATTTCATTAATAAGAAAGGGAGGAATTTATGAAAGAAAGATTAGATATAATAGAACAAAGATATAATTATTTAGAAGAAGAATTGTTAAAGCCTGAAGTTTATAATGATTATAAAAAGATGCAAACAATTCTTAAAGAAAAAAACTCTTTAGAAAAAACAGTTGAAACAACTAAAAAGTATAATACTGTATTAGATGATATTGAAGCTGCTAAAGAAATGGCAAAAGATCCAGAAATGAGAGAATTTGCTAATGAAGAGTTAGATAATTTACATATTGAAAAAGAAAAATTAGAAAATGAAATAAAAAGATTACTATTACCCAAAGATCCTAATGATGAAAAGAACGTTATTATGGAAATTAGAGGAGCTGCTGGTGGAGATGAAGCAAATATTTTTGCAGGAGATCTATTCAGAATGTATTCTAAGTATGCTGAAAAGCAAGGCTGGAAACTGGAAGTAACTCATGAAGTTGAAGGTGAAAGTGGAGGTTATGCTCAAATAGAGTTTCAATTAAGTGGAGAATCAGTATATTCTAAATTTAAATATGAAAGTGGAGCTCATAGAGTACAAAGAGTACCTGAAACAGAATCACAAGGAAGAGTTCATACTTCAACTGCTACTGTACTAGTAATGCCAGAAGTAGAAGAAGTAGAAGTAGATATTAAAGATTCTGATATTAGAGTTGATATTACTAGAAGTAGTGGAGCTGGAGGACAATGTGTTAACACAACAGACTCAGCTGTTAGATTAACTCATATACCAACTGGAATAATTGTTTATTGTCAAGTTGAAAGAAGTCAAATAAAAAATAAAGAAAGAGCAATGCAAATTCTTAAATCAAGATTATATGATTTAAAACAAAGAGAGCAAGATGAAAAAGTTGGTAATGAAAGAAGAAGTAAGATAGGTACTGGAGATAGATCTGAAAAGATAAGAACATACAATTATCCACAAAATAGATTAACAGACCATAGAATTAATTACACTGTAATGCATTTAGATAAGATTATGGAAGGCGATTTAGAAGATTTAATTGAAGCTTTAATTGCTGAAGATGAAAGAATGCGTTTAGAGGAAAATCATGATTAATAAAATAGTTAATTTAGGTTATTCAAAATTAGAAGCTGAAGAATTAATAAAAGTTAGTTCTAATATTGAAGAAGACTATAAAAAACTATTAAATAAATACCCAATCCAATACTTGATTGGGTATGTTAATTTCTATGGAT
The DNA here is from genome assembly GCA_946528555.1 of uncultured Mycoplasmatota bacterium. The sequence continues at coordinate 5,013 of CAMMYS010000004.1, read as the reverse complement.
ATAAAATAAATGTTAATGAAAATGTTCTAATACCTAGATATGAGACAGAATATTTAGTTGAAAAAACAATTAAATATTATAAACAAGTGTTTAATAAGAAAGTTAATGTGCTAGATATAGGTACTGGAAGTGGAGCTATTTCAGTAGTTTTAAAGAAAAAAATTGATTGTGATATTACAGGGTGTGATATATCAAAAAAAGCTCTAGAAGTTGCTAAAAACAATGCCAAATGTAATGATTTAAATATCAATTTTATAGAAAGTGATATTTTTAGTAACATTAATGATAAATATGACATTATTATAAGTAATCCACCATATATTTCTAAAGATGAAGTAATAATGGAAAGTGTTGATAAATATGAACCTCATATAGCTTTATATGCAGATGACAATGGATTATATTTCTATAAAAAAATAATAAGAGAAGCTAAAAAATATTTGAATGAAAAATTTATAATTGCATTTGAGATTGGATATTTAGAAGCCCCAAGTATTGTTAATATTATAGAAGAAAACTTTAATGATGTAAGAGTATCAGTTGAAAAAGATTTATCTAGAAAAGATAGATATATATTTATTATTAAAGAATAGCCTTTTAAAGGCTTTTTTTGTGTAAATAAAAGTCTAATTTATTGATAAATATTATTATAAGTATTATATTTATATTAAGAGGGAGAGTGTTTTATGTCTAAAATTGTTATTAAAGGACAAAATGAATTAACTGGGGAAATATGCATTAGTGGTGCAAAAAATAGTGCAGTTGCATTATTACCAGCAGCAACTCTTTGTAAAACAAAAAGTACTATATATAATGTTCCTGAAATAAGTGATATTGATTATTTAGTAAAAATAATGGAACATTTAAATTGTAAAGTTGAAGAAAAAGATGGAGCTTTAATAGTAGATTCATCTAAAATAAAGAATAGACCAATTCCTGAAGAATTAAGTGTTCAAATGAGAGCATCTTATTATTTTATGGGTGCATTATTAGCCAAATTTGGTAAAGTTGAAATGTCATTCCCAGGAGGATGTAATATAGGTGCTAGACCAATAGATATTCATATTAAAGGTTTTCAAGAATTAGGTGCGAAAGTAGAAATTATTAAAAATAGATATATAATTAAAGCAAAAAAATTAGTAGGCAAAAAAATATATTTTGATTTTCCAAGTGTAGGAGCAACAATTAATTTAATGTTAGCTGCATCTGGAGCAGAAGGAACTACTATACTAGAAAATGCTGCTATGGAACCTGAAATAGTAAATGTAGCATCATTCTTAATTAACATGGGTGTTAATGTAAGAGGTGCTGGTACTAAAACTATTGAAATAGATGGAAACAAGAACTTAGATCATGGCGTTGTTGATGTATTTCCAGATAGAATAGAATGTGGAACATATATTATTTTAGGAGCATTAATAGGTAAAAATCTTAGAATTAAAGGTATTATTAAGGAACATATAGGAGCCTTATTAATGAAATTAACAGAAATAGGTGTAGATTATAAAATTGAAGGAGATACTTTGATTATTTCTAAATGTAATGAATTAAAACCTGTTCATGTAAAAACACAAGTATTTCCAGGTTTTCCAACAGATTTACAACAACCTATTACTACTTTATTAACTCAAGCAAAAGGAACTTCTATAATAGAAGAAACACTATATGAAAATAGATTTAAAAATACTTATGATTTAAATAGAATGAATGCTATTACAAATATTTTAACTCTTAATAAGTTAGAAGTAAGAGGCCCTAGAAAATTAAAAGGAACAAATGTAATTGCAACAGATCTTAGAGGTGGAGCATCATTATTTATAGCAGGATTAATAGCTAGTGGAACAACAGAAATAGATAATTGCGATGTTATATTAAGAGGATATAGCTTTATTGTTGAAAAACTAACAGCAGTAGGAGCAGATATTAAGTACGTAGAGTAGAAAATGCTTGACATTTGGTGGATTATGCCTGTATAATACCAAATGAAGTTATTTCTATAACTATCAATTAGTTATGGCGAGGAGGATAAAAAATATGAAAAAGGGAATACATCCAGTACAAAAAGTTTGTAAAGTTAAATGTGCTTGTGGTAATGAATTCGAAGTAAAATCTTCAAAAGAAGAAATTCAATTAGAATCATGCAACAAATGCCATTCATTCTATACAGGAAAGTTTAAGACAGTTAAAACTGGAAATGTACAAAAGTTTAAAGATAAATATGGAATCACTGATTAATAGTGATTTTTTATTTTGGAGATGTTATGAAAATTGATAATCAAGATATTAATATAGATGACTTAGTTAGTGATAAATATATGCATAAAAAGATAAATAATGATATATATTTGTCAGATTATCAGATTGAAGTATTAAGTAGATATCAAATAGATCCATTTAAATGTGGTTCTTTAAATGATTTGATAATGGAAATAGAAGAAGTATTAGAAGATATAGAAGATGCTGATGATTTAGAACAAGTAGGAGATGAAATCTCAGAGTTTAATTATTATGCTTACACAAACAAGTAATTGAAAAATAAGAGTATTTTTGCTATTATGATAGTATGAAAAATAAAAAGAATAGAAAGAATAAAAGAACTATTTATATTATGTATTTCATGATTGTTATTATAATAGCAACTCTTTTTGTTTTGATAAAATATAGAAAAATGTCCATTGAAGAAGATATGATGTATAAGAAATGGTATAGTTATGAAACTTCAACAGGATATTATAATGTTATATATTTTGAAAAAGATAAAGTAACATATTATAAAGCAAGTAATAAAAATGCAACAAGTACATATGATTATTGTTTAAAATATAATTATGATAAGAAAAAAAAGAACTTTAATTTAAGTTGTAATAAACAAATAAGCATTTTAAATGTAAAAAAAGATAAATTAGAATTAGTAATAGATGATGTTAGAAAATTATTCTATTTAAACCCAGAGGATTCACTAAACTATGAATTTGAAAATTATTTTAATAAATCTGTTAGTGAATATAAATCAGAAAAAGAACAAAACCTAGCTTTAATAGAAGTAAATAGTGAAAGATTTATTGAAATAGTAAATGAAAAAGAAAACTCAACATTTGTATTTTTAGGTGATAATTGTTTAAGTATAGATTGTACAATCTTCTTAGATGTACTAGAAAAATGGATTTCTACTAATGATAAAGTATATTATTTTGATTTAAAGAAACTAAATGATAAAGATATTAAAATAATAAATAGTAAAATAAATGGATTTTTAGATGATATGGAAAAATATGATGATATTTATCCTACGATTGTAACAATCAACAATAATAAAGTACTAGATCAGTATCAAATAAAATGTAATGGACTAAATTGTACAAAGTATATTAAGTACTAAGGAGTAAAAATGAAAAAGTATGTGTGTAAAAAATGTGGATATATTGAAGAAAAAGAAGAACTAGAGGAAGAATATATATGTCCTATGTGTTCTGCTTTAAAAGAAGAGTTTAATATATTAGAAGAAAGTGATATATCTCCAGAAGAAATAAATGCAGTTATTGATTCAGTTGTAGATAATATTTTAGAAGAAACTACTGATGGAATTGTTAATGATATTGAGGAAGATAAAAGAATTAGAATAAGTGAAAATAATAATTGCATTATGAGAATAATGGAAAAATGTATAAACTGTGGTCAATGTAAGAAAACATGTGAAAATATAGTTAATTTAAAATATGATTTAAATAAATGCAAAGAACCAATATGTTTAGGTTGTGGTCAATGTATTCTAAATTGTCCAACTGGTGCATTAGTTCCAAAATATGAATATAGAGAAATAAAAAGTATTTTAGATGCTAATGAAAAAATAGTTGTTGCTATTATATCTCCTGCGGTAAGAGTATCAATAGGAGAAGCTTTTGGTATGGAACCAGGAATTAATAGTGAAGAAAAGTTAGTAACAGCATTAAAAGACTTAGGTTTTGATTATGTATTTGATACAGCTTTTGGAGCAGATTTAACAATTTTAGAAGAAGTTGCAGAGTTTGCAACTAGATTAAAAAATAAAAATAATATTCCACAATTTACAAGTTGTTGTCCTTCTTGGGTAAAATATGCAGAAATATATCACCCAGAATTAATACCACATATTTCAACTTGTAAGAGTCCAATCGGCATGCAATGTGCAATTATTAAAGAATATTTTGCTGAGAAAAAAGGATTTGATCCAAATAAGATTGTTACAGTAGCAATAACTCCATGTACATCAAAGAAAATGGAAGCTAAAGAATATACTTTAAATATAGATCATGTTATGACAGCAAGCGAATTATCTATATTATTACATGAAGAAGGTATTAAGTTTGAAGAATTAGAAGGGCAAAAGTTTGATACTATGTTAGGTGATAGTAGTGGAGCTGGTGTAATGTTTGGAACAACTGGTGGAGTTTGTGAATCTGTAGTTAGAACATTATATAGAATAATGTTAGATAAAAATTTAGATGATAAAGATTTAGTGTTTGAAAAATTAAGAGAATTTGAAGGTATAAAAGAAGCGGTTATTCAAATTGGACAATATAAATTAAGAGTAGCAGTTGTACAACAAATGGAAAATTTAGAAAAACTACTTAAAAACGATAGATACAAACAATATCATTTTATAGAAGTAATGAATTGTAAAGGTGGATGTGTTGGTGGTGGAGGCCAACCATTAGGAGCAATACCTAAAATGGATGAAATAAAGCAAAAAAGAAGCGAAGGCTTATTTAATATAGATAAGCAAAGAGTGGTAAGATGTGCTCATGATAATCCAGAATTAAAACAACTTTATAAAGAATTTTTAAAATCTCCACAGAGTGACATTAGTGAAAAATTACTACATACATCTTTCTCAGATAAGAGTAATTTATTACACAACAAATAGTTTACAAAAAAAATAAAAATTTTTAAAAAAAAGTGTTGACATTAACACCCATATATTATAAAATAAAATTGTCCAATAGATAACATGGCTAGTTTTAATTAATTAGCAAA
>CAMMYS010000003.1 GCA_946528555.1 uncultured Mycoplasmatota bacterium | reverse complement strand
ATATTTTATATTATTATTTAATGAAAAATATAAAATTAATAATAAATTATTATCAATAATAGTAATAAGTATTATTTCATTATTAGCAAGTTTTCCAATTATTATAAATATGTCTTATGAAATAAACATAATAGGTTTTATAAATAATTTATTCTTTATTCCATTTGTTAGTTATTTAGTTTTTCCATGTGCTTTATTAAGTATAATATTTCCATTTATGTCAAGTGTTTTAAATATATTAACAAATATCATGGAATACATTTCAAATGTAAGTTCAAATATATTAAATATTACAATTATTTTTCCAAAACTTTCTTACATTTCAATTATTATTTATTATGTATTATTAATAGGCATGATTAAAATAAATAAAAAAATAATTTATATTTTTATAATGCTAATAGTTTTCTTATATTTAAAAATAGATAAAAGTAATCAAATATATTTTTTAGATGTTGGTCAAGGAGATTCTACTTTATTAAAGATTAATAATAAAAATATATTAATAGATACTGGAGGAATTATTAAATATGAAACAAATGAAAAATGGAGGAAAAGAAATAAAGAATATAGTCTTATGAATGATAGTTTAATTATATTTTTTAAAAGTATTGGTATAAGAAAAATAGATTATTTAATTACTACTCATGGTGACTTTGATCATATTGGAGAATCAATCAACTTAGTTAATAATTTTAAAGTTGAAAAAGTAATATTTAATTGTGGACCTTATAATGACTTAGAAAAAGAACTAATAAAAGTATTAGAAAAAAAGAAGATTAAACATTATTCTTGTATTAAAGAATTAAATATAGATAAGAATAGGTTATCTTTTTTACAGACTAAAGAATATGATAATGAAAATGATAATAGTAATGTTATCTATGTAGAATTAAATGGTTATAAATTTATGTTTATGGGAGATGCATCAAGTACTACAGAACACGGGATACTTAATAAATATAATTTACCAGATATAGATGTTTTAAAAGTAGGACATCATGGAAGTAGAACAAGTAGTAGTGAAGAATTTATTGATAAAATAAATCCAAAATATTCAATTATAAGTGTAGGTAAAAATAATAAATATGGTCATCCAAATAAAGAAGTTTTAGAAGCATTAAAAGATAGCAAAATATATAGAACTGACTTAGATGGAAGCATAACATTTAATATTAAAAATAATAAACTAAATATGAAAATATGTAGCCCATAGTTTTAGTTTTGTATGATATAATGTAAATGAGGTAATGATATGGAAGAAGAAATAATGACTATTTGCAAGAAACCTGAAATAAAAAATTGTGTTAGAATTAATGGAGAAAATTCTATTTCAAATTTTTTAACAGAAGTTGTTAGAGTTGATAATGATGAATTAGTACTTGATTGTCTTGAAGGCGAAGAAAGATGTCCATTAGGGTCTGTTATTGCTTTTGAAAAACTTGAAAATGGTAAAATGAATGTTTGGAATAAAGCAAATTGGAAAGAGACTACAAAAGAAATTGATGGCGTTTTTTATGAATTATCAAAACCAGTTACTGCTGTTAGAATTACGGATACAATACCACAAAATATTATTGATGGATTAGGAAACAGATTTAGCATATTATCTACAGGAGAATTTCAAATAGATACAGGATGGGGACTTGCTAAATGTGCACCTTATAATGGATATATTGTTATATATGGTCAAAAAGATGATGGCAGTTTAGATGCAAACTTTTTAACTAAAGGGACTCCATCATTTAATCAGTACTATGTTCTTGATAATAATGGTGAAATTATTCAATCACTTCAAGAATATGATGATCAATTAGAACAAACACAAACTTCAAACAAAATATAATTTATTGGAAGTGATAATATGTTTTTACCTAAAATAAAGTTTAAAGTTATGTCATTAGAAGATAATATAGATATTATTAAATGGACATATTTTGACAATGAATATCATGATTATACTATTTCATGTTTTAAAGAATTAGATAATTTAGATCTTAATTTATCAAAAGATGAAATATATAAAAAAATAGAAGAAGTAATAACAAATGATTATAATAAAAAGATAGATTTATTAAAAAAAGAATCAATTAGATATAATTCTATATGGGAAAAATATAATGATAAATATTTTGAAATGTTATCTAAATTTTTAGGAGTAGATTGGCCAAATGATAAAGTTGAAATAGAAGCGAGTGTTGGATTAATACCTGTATTTCCAAGATATTTAGATAATTATTCGTTTGCTATTGGAGTAGGTTTAAATGATGATAAAGCAATCGAAATATGTGCTCATGAAACGCTACATTTCCTTTGGTTTGAAAAATGGAAAAGTATTCATCCTGAAACACCAAGAGAAGAATTTGAAACACCTTATTTACCATGGCAATATAGTGAAATGGTTACAGACCCAATATTAAATAATAAACCATTTACAGACTTATTTAGTTTCAAAGAAAAAGGATATGATTATTTCTATGATTTAGAAGATAATGGTATAAAAGTAATGGATTATTTAAGAGAAATATATAGTAGAAATATTCCTGTTGAAGAAAAAATTAATTTGGGATTTGAATACCTAAATAAAGCATTGAGTAAAGGTAAACATGTGCTATAATTAAATTATGGAAAAAGAAGACTTTAAAAAAATTAAAATAATAGAAGATTTTATAAATTTTATTATAGGAAAGAATTATTCAGAACATACATTAATTTCTTATATAGATGATTTATATTATTTTTATATTTTTATAAAAAAAGATTTAAATACTGTTAATGAAGAAGATATAAGAGATTATTTAGAATATCTAAATCTAAAAAAAGAAAATGCAACATCTGTAAGAAGAAAGATAAGTACATTTAAAACATTCTATAAGTTTTTATATAATAATGGATATATGAATAAAAAAGATTATCCTATGGTAAGAATAGCTTATCCAAAAGCAGAAAAAAAGTTACCAAAGTTTGTTTATTATAATGATTTGTTAGAAATAATAGAAGAATCTTCTAAAACAAATGATGGTATTAGAGATAGATTAATAATTGAAATGTTATATGCTACTGGTGTAAGAGTTAGTGAATTAGTTAATATAAAATATGATAATATTGATTTTGAAAATAAAAGAATAATTGTTACTGGAAAAGGGAATAAACAAAGAGTAGTATATTTTGGTGATTATGCTTTAGAAATATTAAATAAATATATAAAAACACATGATAAAAATGAAGATAATTATTTGTTTACTAATTCTAAAGGTGGTAAAATAACTGATAGAGGAATTAGATATATTATTAATAATATTATGTCTAAACTAAGTGTTAAAACACATGTCACACCACATGTCCTTAGACATACTTTTGCTACAGATATGTTAAATAATGGGTGCGATATAAAAGTTGTACAAGAGTTACTTGGACATTCAAGTTTAAGAACTACAGAAGTATATACACATGTTACGAATGAAAGATTAAAAGAGGTTTATTATAGTTGTCATCCAAGGAGGGATAGAGATGAGTAAATTATATTATAAGTATGGAGCTATGAATTCAGGAAAGACAGCACTTCTTTTACAAGCAGCTCATAATTATGAAGAAAATGGTATGAAAATATTAATACTTAAACCAGAAGTTGATACAAAAGGTGATAATAAAATAGTAACTAGAATAGGTCTTAAGAGAAAAGCAAATCATTTAATAAAAAATGATGAGTTATTAATGAAATATTTAAATAAAATAGATGATGATATTGCTTGTATATTTGTAGATGAAGCACAATTCTTAACAAGAGATCAAGTTGATGAATTATTTATGTTTACTAAAATAAAAGATATTCCTGTTATTTGTTATGGATTAAAGGCTGACTTTAGAACAGTTAGTTTTCCAGGAAGTTTAAGATTATTTGAACTTGCTGATGAAATGCAAGAATTATATACAATATGTACTTGTGGTCAAAAAGCTAGATTTAATGCAAGAATAGTTAATGGAGAATATACCTGCGAAGGTGATCAAATAGCTATAGATGGAGAAAATGAAGTTAAATATAAAAGTCTATGTGGAAAATGCTATTTAGAAAAAGTATTAGGTATAAAAGAAAATGATTTAAAAGAATAATATGAAAATATTATTTTTTATTTGTAAAAATGTTAAAAAAAGTCTATCGCTAGAAAAATACCTATGCTATAATATATACGTTGATGTTAAGAAGGGAGAAGAACACTATGAAATATGTTTACATGTTTAGTGAAGGAAACAAAGACATGAGAAATCTTCTTGGTGGTAAAGGTGCTAATTTAGCTGAAATGACTAATATTGGTTTACCAGTTCCTAGAGGATTTACTGTAACTACTGAAGCTTGTACTGCATACTATGATGCTGGACAAAAAATCAGTAAAGATATTATAGATGAAATCTATAAAAAACTAGAAGATCTAGAAAAACTTACTGGAAAGAAAATGGGAGATGCTAAGAATCCATTATTAGTTTCAGTTAGAAGTGGTGCTAGAGCAAGTATGCCTGGTATGATGGACACTGTTCTTAACTTAGGTTTAAATGATGAAGTATGTGTATCATTTGCTGAAGCAACAAAAAATGAAAGATTTGTATATGATTCATATAGAAGATTTATTATGATGTTTGCTGATGTAGTAAAAGGATACTCTAAAAACTCATTTGAAAGAGTTCTAGACAAATATAAAGAAGATCATGGATATAAATTTGATGTTGATATGTCAGCAGATGATATGAAAACAATCGCATTCAAATTTAAAGATATTTATAAAGAATTATCTGGTGTAGAATTTCCACAAGATCCAAAAGAACAATTAATCGAAGCTGTTACAGCAGTATTTAGAAGTTGGAATAATGAAAGAGCTATTTATTATAGAAGAATGAATGATATTCCATCTAGTTGGGGAACAGCAGTTAATGTTCAAGAAATGGTTTATGGAAATAAGGGAGATGATTGTGGAACAGGTGTTGCTTTCACAAGAAACCCAGCTACAGGAGAAAAGAAACTATATGGAGAATTCTTAATGAATGCTCAAGGAGAAGATGTTGTTGCTGGAGTTAGAACTCCAAATTCAATTGATACTCTTAAAGATATAGCTCCACAAGCATATAAAGATTTTGTAAAAACTTGTGAAATATTAGAAAGTCATTACAAAGATATGCAAGATATGGAATTTACTATTGAAAATGGTAAATTATTCATGTTACAAACTCGTAACGGTAAGAGAACTGGTGCTGCTGCAATTAAGATTGCTGTAGATATGGTTAATGAAGGTTTAATTACTAAAGAAGAAGCTTTATTAAAAGTTGAACCAAAATCATTAGATCAATTATTACACCCAACATTTGATGCAGCTGCATTAAAGAAAGCAACTCCAATTGCTACAGGTTTAGCAGCAAGTCCAGGTGCTGGATGTGGAAAGATTTATTTTACAGCTGAAGAAGCTACTGAAGCTGCTAAAAATAAAGAAGATGTAATCTTAGTAAGACTTGAAACATCACCAGAAGATATTGAAGGTATGAACTTAGCAAAAGGTGTTCTTACAATTCGTGGTGGTATGACATCACATGCTGCAGTTGTTGCTCGTGGTATGGGTAGATGTTGTGTTTCTGGATGTGGTGAACTAACAGTAAGTGAGGAAAAGAAAACTTTAACAACTAAAGATGGTAAAGTATTTAAAGAAGGAGACTATATTTCAATAGATGGTTCTACAGGAAATGTTTATGGTGAAAAAATCAAAACAGTTGAACCAGAAATTAGTGGAGATTTTGAAACATTCATGTCTTGGGCTGATGAAGTACGTACATTAGGAGTTAGAACTAATGCAGATACTCCAAGAGATGCAGCACAAGCTATGAAATTCGGAGCAGAAGGAATTGGACTTTGTAGAACAGAGCATATGTTCTTTGAAGAAGAAAGAATTTTTGCTATTCGTCAAATGATTGTTTCTGATACAGTTGAACAAAGAGAAAAAGCTCTTGCAAAATTATTACCAATGCAAAGAGGAGATTTTGAAGAACTTTATAAGGCTATGAAAGGATTCCCAGTTACAATTCGTTTCTTAGATCCACCTCTTCATGAATTTGTTCCTCATACTGATGAAGAAATTAAACCATTAGCTAAGGAATTAGGAATTGGATTCAAAGAACTAAAAGATAAGATTGAAACATTAAAAGAATTCAACCCAATGATGGGACACAGAGGATGTAGATTAGCAGTTACTTATCCAGAAATTGCTAAAATGCAAACAAGAGCTGTTATGGAAGCTGCTATTAACGTAGATAAGACTGGATTAAAAGTAGTTCCAGAAATCATGATTCCATTAACATGTGATATTAATGAATTTAAATACGTTAAGAATATTGTTGTAGAAACAATTAATGAAGTATTTAAAGAAAAGAATTATAAATTAGATTATAAGATTGGTACTATGATTGAAATACCAAGAGCGGCACTTACAGCTGATAAGATTGCTGAAGAAGCTGAATTCTTCTCATTCGGTACTAATGATTTAACTCAAATGACTTATGGTTTCTCAAGAGATGATGCTGGTAAATTCTTAAATGATTACTATAGCAAACAAATCTTTGAAAGCGATCCATTTGCTAGAGTAGATCAAGAGGGCGTTGGAGAATTAATTAAGATTGCTGTTGAAAAAGGTAAGAGTGTAAGACCTGATATTAAATTAGGTATTTGTGGTGAACATGGTGGAGATCCATCAAGTGTTGACTTCTGTCATAGAACAGGACTAACTTATGTATCATGTAGTCCATTTAGAGTACCAATTGCTAGATTAGCTGCTGCACAAGCCGCTATCAACAATAAGTAATAATTAAGACTAGGTAAAACTAGTCTTTTTTATGATATAATAATTAAACAGGAGGTTATATGGGAAAATACTTAGATAATTTAAATAATGAAGTAAGAGAATATTTTAGTATCTTATCACCAACATTTCCAGAATGGTTATTAGAATATATAGATACCCCAGAAATGGAAAGAATTGGGAAAATAAGTATGAGTTGTGGAACAGATTACTCTAAATGCTTTAATCTAAGGTATTGGTATTCTAATTTAGATCATAGTGTTGGAGTAGCATTAATAATATGGAATTTTACTAATGATAAGAAGCAAACCCTTGCTGGACTATTTCATGATATAGCAACTCCAGTATTTAAACATTGTATAGATTTTATGAATGGCGATTCAGAAACACAAGAATCTACTGAAGAAAGAACAACTGATATTATTAAAAATTCAAAAGAAATAATGGCTTTATTAAATAGAGATGGAATAAAATTAGAAGAAGTAGATGACTATCATATATATCCAATTGCTGATAATGATACTCCAAGATTATCAGCTGATAGATTTGAATATACTTTTGCTAGTGGATTAACATTTTTTAGAGTATGGGAATTGGAACAAATAAAAAAGATGTACAATAATATAATAATTGTAAAAAATGAAGATGGCATAGATGAACTGGCATTTAAGGATAAAGAAGTGTGTGAAGAATATATTCATACTATATCAAGACTTTGGCCTGAATGGGTAAGTGATAAAGATAGGACTGTTATGCAATTCTTAGCGGATATGTGTAAATCTATGAGTAATGCTGGGTATTTAACAATAGATGATTTATATACATTATCAGAAGAAGAAATAATTAATAAATTTTTAAATTGTAATGATACTTATCTATCTGATAGTTTTAGAAGATTTCAAAATGCTGATACAGTTTATCAAAGTAATGAATATGTTGATGGCAGATATTGTGTAAATATTAATGCAAAAACAAGATATGTAAATCCATTAGTTGCAACTGAAGCTGGACCATTAAGAATAAACAAGATATCAGAAGTTGCAAATCATGATATAAACTCATATCTTAATTTACCAAAAGGAGGATATTATACATATTTTGATTTTGATTTTAAGCCATATGAATATCTAGTAAAAAAACTAGTAAAAGCAAATATAACAAATAACCAATAATTATTTAAAAAAATTTGTTTGAAAAAATCTTTTAGATATGAGCATTAAAAAAATATTAAATATAAAAATTAGCACTTTATATTGACAAGTGCTAATTTTTGAGTATAATTATAATTGTAGTGAGAAAAAGATACTCACTATGGTATTAAAATTATATATTTGATATGTGCTTACCTCAA
>CAMMYS010000002.1 GCA_946528555.1 uncultured Mycoplasmatota bacterium | reverse complement strand
ATTATTTTTAATTAAATAATCTTTCATATATAATGCTTCATTATATTTACCAAATAAACCAATACCACCTGTTAATACTATTTTATTATATTTATAATTATTTAATACTTTTAATAAATGATTTAATCTTTTATTTAAAATTTTCTTTTTATGACAACCATATATTATTATATAATCTACATTCATAATTTCCTCTAACCAAAATATGGCAATCTTATTAATAGTGACAATACTAATCCAATTAATAAACTAATTATTATAATATTATTCTTTTTATATAAAACTATACATGTCCCAATAAAAGTCAATGTATATAAAATGCTACCTCTAAAAAGAAAATACCATTGTCCAACACTAAAACAATAAGAAAACATCACAAATAATATTAAACTATTAATAATAATAGAATATTTATTTTCACTCTTAGCATACCAAACTATATATGCTAAAAATGGTGATATTATAGTTAATATATACCATATTTTCATATAATCAACTGGATTAAAATTATTAAATAATATAGTTGATAAATGATAACTGATTGTCATACCTATAAAGAATAAAAAAACATTTAAACTTGCTCTAATAGGAGTTTTACTATAAATTGAAATGCAAATTGCTATAAATAACCAAATAGCTATATCAGAAAAGAAATTTCCTAAATCTAAAAATACTAAATCTAGATTATCAAACCATTTAGAAGCTATTCCTAAAATAATACCAAATAAAAGAATTAATAAAGTGTTAATAAACTTATTACTGAATTTTAAATTATCATCTACACTTCTTATACTATTTAAAAACTTTTTCAATGGTATCACCTATTCTATTATATCATCTTTTTATTAAACGTTTCATACCCATTTTCTCTTTTGATGTTTCTTCATATATATCAAATCCATATTTTTCTAATGAACCATTAAGTACTTTTGCTACAAAAGAAACTCTATAAGCAATTTCTTCTACTGGAAATTTAATATATAAGCCAACTTCTTTCATAGTATTAACTACATCTACACCCATACATTCTAATAGTCTTGTAGAAACATATTCACTTAAATTTTCATTTTCTTTATAAAACTCACTAATAGCATAATCATTTTCTTTTAATGCAGTTGGTTGCCAATTTCTTATATTTCTAATTTGTCCTTCAGGTAAATCTGGTCTTTTCTTTCTTCTTTGATTAAAATATTCTTCTAAATAGAACTTAGTAACAACTGCATATACATCACTAATATCAAATATTTGATCATACATGCATGGTATATTAGGAGGACACGTAGGTAGTTTACCAAAATTAGGACATCCATTTTTATGTCCTTTATATGGTCTTATACACATACTTCTTGGAGATAAACAATTATCTTTATTTTCGCAAGTTAAACAATTATCTTGAACACCTTTTTCAATAATACATTTTGGATAAATAACAATTGGATTTACCTTATATATATCTTTTTCCATAACTCCCCCAAATATAATTATTTATTATAACAAAAAAGATTAGAAATAAAACTAATCTTTTATAAATTATCTCTATTTTTTTCTACATATTCTCTTTGTGAGTTTATATATTTTTCTTTATCTGATAATAATTCTCTTAAATCTTTTAAGAACTTTTCATATTTTTTATCTTTAAAGAAAAACTTAGCATATCCACCTTCTCCAAATTTCTTAACTAATACATCGTATGCTCTTTCATATAATTCTTCATCTGTTGCAGTTGGATTTAATTTCTTGCCATAAGAATATGTTCTACTGTAACAATCTTCAATTGCAATATTTCTATCAGCAGAAGATACTATTTTTCCATATATACTTCTTGGTTCTCTATCAGATGAAGCTCTATGATCTGCTATTGCTTCTTCTATAGTTTTTAATTCTTCTTTATTGAAAAACTTAGTAAGGTTTTTATCTTTAGACATTATTTCAGCAGATATTTCTTCATGTCTTTTAGAATCAATATGATGACCTATATCATGATAAGCAGCTATTGTATAAACCATATCAGGATTCACATCTAATTTATTTTCTTTTACTAATTCAAAACTTCTATCAATTACATATTCAATATGATCAATAGCATGACCTTTTTCATTTTTGTTATATTCAGGAAAAATATTTTCTTCTATATATTTTTTTAATTCTTTATTAATTTTCATTTTGCCTCCTAATTATTTTTTCAAAACATAAACTAACCATTTATTTTTATTATCTCCACCCTCTTTATGGAAATCAACAATTTCATAATCAGTTTGTGCAATTATTTCATCTAAATCTTCTTTATTATAATAATAGTAAAATCTATCTATTCCCATATGATATTCACCTGGAAAATCTACCCATTCTTGATCAACGGATTTTGCTTCTCTATTTATTGCATTAAAAATAAATATTCCATCTTTTTCTAAAGCATCATATGTTTTTTTAATAACTTTTAATGCATCTTCTTTTGTAAAATGAACAAAAACTCTCCAACAAAAAATTCCAAAATATTTTTCTAAGAATTCATCTTCAATAACATTAAATTTGATTGGCTCTAAACCATTAGCTTTAATTGCTTCAATAAAATCATCTGCTATATCACTGGCAGTAACGCTATATCCAAGTGACTCTAAATATTTTGCATTTTCTCCATCAGCAGATCCTATTTCTAATACTTTACTACCTTCTGGTAAAGTACTAAAACTATCCTTAATAAACTTTTGTAATTTTTCTTTTTTTCTTTTTGCTTTCTCAGCATCTAACGAATCATGTTCAACACTATTTAGTAAATATTGTTTAGCTGTTTGATCATATGCCTCTAATGTTTTCTTATTTTCTAAACTCATATTTTCACCCTCAGTATTTATTATATCAAATACATAAAAAAAGACTAGATATCTAGTCTAATTTATAATAATTGTTTTTTAATAGATATTTTTTCATTATAAATATCCATAAAACTATTAGAAGTATTCAACAATAATTCATCTATTTCTTTTGGTGACTTAAATTCTTTAATATTATATATAATGTTAAAACTTTCATCTTTTGTTATAGAATACATCATACTATTTAATGCATTTATAAAACATACTTTAAAAAATGCATTATTTCTTGAGTCTGGTTTTCTTCTTGTATAAACATCCATCATTCTATCATATGGAGAAGTTATTCCTTTAGACATAGCCATTAAATCAGAAATATTTAGAATAATATCATATTGATTATATTCATAATTTTCTAAAAATTTATACATATCATCTAAAGTGCTTCCTTCTTTAAAAACACCTCTTCCATTTTCATCTATATAAAATCCATCAATAGCAGGATCACAATTAGCGCATCTATTTCCTTTATAAACACCATTTACTGGTGAAGATAGAAATGAATGTGTTAAAGTACAAAAAGCTTCATCTTTTAAACCTTGATTTACTAAATATTCAAATCCTAGTATTGTATGACTAAAAGATTGATCAAATTTTCTACCTATATCATGTAATATTCCAATTTTCATGGCTGTATCTGAATCTAATCCCATTAATTTTGCAAATCTAGATGCTAATTCACCTTCAAATAAACAATGTGATATCCAGTTACTTGCATTATGATTATTTATTAATTTACTACCTATTTTATTATCAGAATGTATTATTTCATAAGCTGTTTTTAATACAATAAATCTAAATACAGGATTATTATCTCTATTTTGTATTGAATAATATACTTCTCTTGGAAACATACTTCTCATTTTTTCAGATACTTCTATACATAAATTATCAATAGTTTCATAATCTAAACCACTTAGCAATATAAAAAAAGCATCCATTGAAGTAATATTATTCTGATAATTAACACTCTTTTTGTTTAGAGCTATTTGTCTATATTTTTCATCAGTAAAATATTGGTACATATCTTATCCTCCAAGATTATTATATCATAAAAAAACAAGATAGTAATCTATCTTGTCCATGATGTTACATCAGGTAATTCTTTTTCATATTCCTCAGTTACCCTAGTATTATTAATTCTCATATATTCTTTTAGTCCTATTTTAAACATACTATTTGCTTTTTCTTCACTTATTGGTTCATTATTACTTACTCTATTGGCTAATAAAGTACCTTTATCTAATAAACTAAATAACCTTGATGATTCTGTTAACCCATCAATAATTTCAGAATCAGTTAAATTCTTTTCACCAGTGTTTATTCTCCAATAATTACATAATTCTTTTAATTCTTCCATAGATATAAATCTAATTTCATCAGTATCAGATGAATATAAATAAATTCCTTCATCATAACGTTCCATAATAGCCACACTAGTATGTTTTTTTGTTTTAGTATTTAAAGCAGCAATCATTTTCTTATTATCTTTTACTATTGCATATTCTCTGCCATAATTCATAGAATCCATTGGACTACATTTTTCAATATAAATACCATTTTCTTCATGCTTAGTACTATATGGATTTTGACGCTCTAAATCTTTTATTTCTAAATCTTCAAATCCTTTAGTTAAATTATCAAATTCATCTATAGTAAATACACTTATTGTATTTAATATATCTTTAGGACTAGAATCACAATTAATAAGAACTCTTTGTCCACCTTTAAATCCAAAGTCTAATGCCCAATTTCTAGATTTTTTAGCATCGTTTAATATTTTAGCCATTTCATTAGCATACTTTTCTCTAATACTCATATTATATTCTCCTTTTACTTTCAAATGGAATGTTATATATACTCGCTACTCTTTCAGCTACATCATTATATCTTTCATCAGTACAAATTACCTTTACTGGAATAGCATATCTTCCATCCAATATTATTTCATTATGTTTAGATAAGTATGTATTGTCACTACAACTAGTAGCTTGTTTAGGGGTAATAATAGGTGTTGCTAAATTATATGAATTAACAATTCTATTATTATCTAGCTCCTTTATAGTATATATAGATTTTTTACTTGCATCTTCTACTACAGTTGCAGCATCTCTTTCACATGCTCCAATAAAAGCATCATAATTAACTTCATATACAACACCAACTACAGATTCACAAAAACTATCTACATTGCCAAATGTTGATGATATAACTGGTTTATTTAAATTAACATTATCATCTTTTAGCCAACTTATAAAATAATTACCTCTATTTTTTTCATATTCCCATGTTCTAAACATATATGGTTTTAATTCTTCTTCTGCCTTACTAATGTTATCAAATTTAATAGAATAATCTTTTAGCATTGCTAATTCATCTGGATTAAATAAGAATCCATAATCAATTATTAGACTTCTTATTCCATCTAATATCTTTAGTGCTAACTTATTTAAAGCTCTATTATTTGTATCAACATTTTTATTGTTTACTCTCATATTTATCACAATATAATTATAACATAAAAAAAGACTATTAATAAATAGTCTTTATTACATTGTTCTAGGTCCATAAGAATTTGGTAAAGTCCATGTATCAGGATTTAATTCTACAGATGTATGACCCACTAATCTTTCCTCAAGTATACGAATTAACAATAATCTTTCTTCATCACTTGCTACTTCAGAAATATCTCTTATTCCTGTAACAAATTCAAGAAGTCTAATTCTTTGATGAATATCAAGTTTTGATAATATCTCATCAGTTTCTTGAAAATGTTTTAAAAAACCACTTATTTCTACTTTAGTTTCACCATCATCATAAATATAACGTTTATCTTTCATTATATATCCCCCTTTTTGAAAGCAGACATATTATACCATACATCAGTGAAATAATCAATTTAAATATGTTCTTATATAGTTTTGATATTTATACTTTATTAATTGTATATAAATGAAAAGTTGTTGAATCTTTTATAAAAGAATCTTTATATTCAAAACCTAATTTCTCTAAAACTCTTTTTGAACTCATATTTCCTTCAACAGTATCAGCACTTATACTATCTAAGTTCAATTCATTAAAACCAATTTCTAGTAATTTCTTACTTGCTTCAGTGCAATAACCTTTATTACAATAATCATAATCAAAAATATAGCCAATTTCTCCTGTATTATTTTCATCATTAATACTCAATCCAATCAAACCAATTGGTGTTCCATCTTTTAAACATACAGTTAATTGTCCAGCTAAACCTTTATCATATTTTTCAAGTTTCTTTTTAAGAAAAGTTATTCTTTCTTCTCTTGTTTTATTTTTAATGCCACCTAAATATTTTTGAGTTTCTTCCTGATGATCCATTTTTAAAACCATATCTACATCTTCAACAATAGTTTTTCGTATAATTAATCTTTCTGTCTCAAATGGTAATAATGAAATAAACATCTTATTTTTCATCTAATATCACCTAATATTTATTATCCATTTAATGCAACTTCTGTTACTTCAAGGTCTCTATTAAGTCTTACTTCAGGCATATGATCTCCAATTTCTTCAACTCCACCATACATTAAACAAGCACCAAACTCGGTTGCAACATCTACTATTGGTGTCCCTAGTTGTTCTAAGATTGTTTCATCATCTACTTCTTCGCCTTCATTTAAACAACTTTTAACTTCTTCTAGAGCAGCTCCGTCATATTTTTCTTTATTAGATTGATAAGCATCAACTATATCTAATGCAAATGCAATCCTCTCGTTAGATACACTCTCTACTGTACGACCCCAAAACCATACTTCTAAGCCTTTAATTTGTGCAGTTAATCCAGATGGTCCATATGATATTAATCCTCTTGTTTCATTTATTATTTCATCACTATATTTTTCCATTTTACTTTCTCCTTATAGTATTATTATAACAAAAAAAGGCTAGATTTCTCTAGTCTTAATATTACTATTAGTAATTCTTTTTCATAACTAATTGTTTTGGCATATCTTTTGCCATTTGATAATTTTTATAACATTCTTCATCAGTTACTTCTTTAATTATTTTAATAAATTTTGGGATTTGAATTTCTTGTTCCTCACTAGAAAGTTCTATTTCCATTATTGCTTGATTATCCCATTCAGGATAAATATCTATTTCAAAATATTGATTATTATCTACAAGACAATATCTTGTTTTATGAATAGGATGTAATCTGTTATCAGCTTCCATTAATAATGATAAGTATTCATCTTGAGTAAGTTTTCTTTCTGTTTCTACTCTTTTTAAATTTGATATTTTTCTTTTCTCAGTTAAATAATATAAATAATCACCATCTATACCTCTTGCTCTAACTCTTCGCTCAACTCCATCTTCACTCTTTAAGTAAGTTTGAACAATATCTATTTTAGTGCAATTAGGCATCTTTTCTAATTCTTTTATATCAGGATAATATATCAAATATTTTCTTTCTATTTCATATGGTTCAGGTTCCCCTAAAAATACTGCTATTTCTTTTAGTAATCTTTCTAATTTTTCTTCAAAGTCAGTACTATTATCTATAATTCTAAAATGAGGATGTCCTGTCCATGATGAAATAATTTTATCATCTAATCTCTTGGCTTCTTCAATGCTTTCTGTTCTTGCCATATTATTTGCTAAAGTATATACATTTTCTTTTCCTTTAGCAGCACTAACTAAATGAAATATTGCATCATAAGAATCTCTTTCTTTAGTTTCACTTGTACCAAATTCTCTTAATAATTGTTTGAATTCTGCTTCTTTCATATAAGCTTTGTTATCTAATAATCCTCTATCACATACAATAAGTATTTTATTAGATTTCATTGTTTTAGCTGCATCATCAAATATTTGCTCTTTAATTTTTTGTAATCTAAATTGAAATGTTTGATAATCATAATTGGAATTACAAGTCCATGGTGCTACTCCATTTGATATTAATTCTGTAGCTGTTTCTGGAACAAATAAAACTGTATAACCTCTTTTAGAAAAGTAGTTGTTAATCCACGTTAATGCTGTTGTTTTGCCAGCACATGGACCACCAGTTAAAACAATTTTACTAATTTTAACATCTTTTTGTTCTTTTGTATGATTTAATAATTCATCTAAAGAAACATTATATAAAGATGCTAATAAATTAAGCTTATTTATATCAGGAATTGATTTTCCCATTTCCCATTTACTTACTGCTTTATCAGTTACATCTAATTGATATGCAACAAATCTTTGAGTTAATCCACTATCTTTTCTTAATTGATACAAATAATTACCAAAATCAATATTTTTCATTTAACCCTCCAATGGCCATATATTATACCATATAATTCTTATTTTTTCATTAACAATTGCATTTCTTGCTCAGGTATTTCCTTTGATTGAAATGACTTAACTCTTTCTATTTCTTCTAAACTAATAGTATCAATTAGTTTAATATCTACTAAACTTAATAAAGTATCTATATAATTTGATGGATCTTCTTGATTTTCATTTAATTTTTCAATACTAAGTAAATACTTTAATCTATCATTTAATTCTTTCATTCTTGCGACATGTTCTTTATCCATCTTTAATAATACTTTTTTCATTTTAGATGTCCAAGCATTTACCTCTTTAATACGTTTTTCAATATCCCCTTCTTTTTTAGTTATTTCTTCATATTCTTTGTTTAATTCATCTGCCTTTTTTTGTCTTGTTGTTAAATATTCTTGTGAAACAACTGCTATCTCTTGTTGTAATCTCATTAGTTTCTCTTTAACTTTTGGAAAACAGCAAAGTTTTTGAAAGTTTTGGCTAAAAAAAGTAGAATAAACATTATCATCATAACAAAGTATTTTTTCAATAAAACCAACTAATGGTGGACAAAAGTAATCTTTATAATCGCAATTATATAAATCCACTTCATATTCATCATAATGATCCCATTCAGTACCTTTATTACCAGATAATTTATAGTGTACTTCATCAATGTAATGATATTCATCTTTATTATATTCATGATGTAACGATTCACTTCTTGGGATGCGCGAATATTTACATTCACTTTTTACTATACTTTGTTCACCACATCTTTTAGCAATTTGTACTTGTAATTTTTCTAATCCTTCTTTGTCAAATGTTATAAAATATTTTTCTCTTACGTCTCCATTATTCCTAAAATATATCATTCTATCTCCTCCTTGCAATTTGATTATATCTTGAAATAATGGCTTTTTATCCAATAAGAACTCTACTATTGGTAGAACTTTTAAAATAAAAAAGACTAGATTTTTCTAGTCTTAATATTACTTATTGTTGATTGCAGCTTGTGACCCATAAACCAAATGGAATCATTGTTTCTAAGCATACTCTACCATTAATATTAAATTTTTTAGTGCTGTAATCCCACCATCTAGCTTTAAATATTTTTTCTAACAAATAACTAATAAAATACTCTAAAATTGCACAGATTATCATTCCTAATGCGAATAATGCAATAGGATCATTACTATACTTTTGAAGTAATATAGTAATCAATAATGCTCCCCAACCATATATTGGTAACCATGGACCTATTAAAAACCCCTATTTATAAATCTTTTATATTGAATAAATTTAAGTATTACTTCTATACACCATCCTAGAAAAGAATAAGACATAAATAACATAAAATATATTTGAAGTGAATAAATCATAATAT
>CAMMYS010000001.1 GCA_946528555.1 uncultured Mycoplasmatota bacterium | reverse complement strand
TACTAGTATAAATAGTTTTGATTTCTTAAATAATCTTAATAATTTAAAAAGAATAAGTATAGATTCAAAACAATATAAAAATAATAAAGAATTATTTGATAATTTAAACAAAAAAGGTATATTGGTATTAAATGAAAATATGGATGAATTTAGGGGGTATTAATTATGAAATATGATTATACTTTCAAAATTACATTCTATAAAGATGATCCATTTGATGAAAATTATATTAATTTAATGTGTCAAACACATCCTAATGATAGATTCTTAATTGAAGTTCAAAATACTAAAGGTATTACATCAGATATGATTAGAAAATTAAACCCTAATGTTGCTATTAGGATTGCTGGTGGATATGATGAAGATAGAGTTAATAAAAAAGGTAAATGGAAATTTACCAATGGTGAAACAGGAGCTTTTTATACAGAGGCTGTTATTTATACTAGAAATGAAACAATTAAAATACTAGAAGAAATAGAAAAAATAGAATCAGGTATTAATAGTAATTGGTCTGATATTCAAAAATTAATTTATATTTATGATAGATTAAAATCAGGTATAATGTATGATCCAAAATTTGAACAAAAACTATCAAGTGAAGTAAGAAGTTTAAGAGGATTAATAACTAAACAAACTGTATGTGCTGGTTATGCAATGATTCTAAAAGAATTTATGGATAGATGGGGCATAGAATGTGAGTTTGTTGAAGGATATACACACAATGATGGAAAAACAGGAGCTCATGCTTGGAATATTATTACTATTAATGGTAAAAAATATCCAATTGATTTAACATGGGATAATCAAAAATTTAGATCAGGTAAATCACAAACTTTTGATTATTTAGGACAAAGCGTAGAAGCTTTTTGTAAAAACCATTTTCCAGGTAAAATTGAAAAGACACAAGATTATATTCATACACTAAATTCAATAGACCCAAAATATATTAAACAATTATTTGATTTAATGGGTGGTTCAAGAGCACAAAACTTTAATTCAACAACATATCATGGCAAAAGAAATGATGGCTCTTCATTTGTAATCGCACAAGTAGGAAGTGGAGTAATAAATGGAGTAACATATTATAGATATTATTATTCTAATGTTACAAAAGATGGTAAAAAAGAATTACCATTAATATTATATAGTGAAGTAAATTTAACACTTTTTATGGATTATAAAAAATTTAATAAAGCTGTACCACAAGGTTTTGAAGATTGTGTCTCTAATATATTATTTGCGCAAGATAATATTTCAGATTCATTAAAAAAAGGAACTTTCTACATAGGAAGTACTAATAAAGCAAAACCTGGTGAAAAATATGTACCAGTTGCTTCATGGAAAGAAATAAAAAAACCAGATGAAAGAAGAAATCTATTTACAATGCAAACTAAGAGATTTAAAAGAAGTGATGGAACAATATTTATAGCTCAAAGAAGAAATAATAAAAAAACAAATGTAAATAATATAGAAGTATATTGCTATGATATATTTGAAATGGTTTATGAAAATGGAGAAAGTGTATTAAAAAGAAATATAGTATATACAGAAAGAGATTTCTTTAAAGATAAAAGACAAGATATGGTAGATAATTTCTTGAGTAGATCAAGACTTGATAGAAAAGTTAAAGAAGCTGGAGGGTATATTGGATATTATGACGCTAATGGAATTAGAACATATGATCCTGATTTAGTAGAATTCTTCGCAACAAGTAAAAAGGTTGATTTAGAAGATTTAGAAAATAAAGAAAAACCAGAATTAAATAAACCATTATTTACTTTACCAACATTTGATGAACTAGGTAAGTTAGCTGCTAAATACGAAATGTTTATTGATTCAGAAAATCCATTAGATACAGATACATCAAAAATAAAAATAAGAGATATTCAAACTAAACAAATTGTTTTAGATAAAGATATAACTAAAAAAGCTATGCTTGCTAATATATGGTTAGTAGCAGCAGGAATTAAATGGTTACCAAATGAAATAAGAGCTGGATATGAATATGCATTTAATGAATCAGCTGAAGTATTTTATAATGAGTTTTGTAATATAATGCAAAAAGATTGTAAAGCAAAAGGTGTAATTGACACTAGTGCATTATTAAGACAAGCTGATAGAATTAGTAAATACAAATATAATGATATGATAGCAATTAATTTGTTTAGAACTCCATTTCAAACAGAATTTATTAATAAAATATTTTTAGAGTCAGTAGGGGTATCAAAACCAATAAAAATGCCAGATCCATTATATACATCTAGTTATGCATATGATATGGCATATAAAACTGAAGAACAAAAAAGAAGAATTTAAAAAGGATTAAATAATTAATCCTTTTTTATTTGTTAGTATAATCTATTGATTTTATGTAAAATAATATAGTGATTACTAGTAATGTAATTATTATTATTGTACAATTTAATTGTATTATAAATGGAGGAAGTATGAAGAAAAAGAATAAAAAGGATAAAAAAACTTTATTAATAATAATACCTATTATAATTATTTGTATCATAATTATTATAATTTTTGCAAATAAAAATAATAATTTTACTAAATCAGATGCAAAATATTTTTCTGGTAATGCAGATGGAACTATAAAACTATCTGAATTGGATTGGAATAATGAAGTAGATGAAAGTGTATTTCTAAAGAAAGAAAGTGGAAGATATTATATTTGCAATACTAAAATAGATTTTTCGTTAGATGAAAAAATATTTTGTGTAGAATATAAAGGAGGCTCTAGTTCCTATGATTTTAGTAGGAAAGAGTTTAAAGAAAACTGCGAAAAAGCTAATGGAGTATTTTCTGATGATATAGAGGCAGTTTGTTCTAGCGATAGATCTGATGACTATAATTGTAAGCTATATGATACTGGAATTGTTAGCTGTGAATATGGCTTTGATTCAAGAACGTGTAGTATTCTTACTGATGGTAGTGTGTGGTGTGGTTAAATGAAAAAATATGTTTTATTAAGTATAATAGTTATGTTTAGTTTTTTTGTAATAACTGGATGTAATAATTCTAGTACATCAGGTTATAGTTATGAATCAACAGATGATTTGAAAAAACCATCTCATTTTAAGTGGGTATCCGATTATAATGATTTAACATATGAAGGTTCTATAAAAGCAAAAGTATTTTTAAAAAAGGAAAATGATAAATATTATATATGTAGTTTGAAACTAGGTAATGGATTACTATGCATAACTGCTTTTAGAGATGAAGACGAATATGATGAAGCTGAAAATGAATTGAGACATGCTTGCGAGGAAGTTGGCGGACATTTTGACAATAAGGTAAATGCGGTATGTAGAGATGGAAATGACTACTGTACTATACAACATGATGGTAGTTCTGGCGGTATTGCTGGAATTAGATGTATTGATGATGCTATGAATATAATCTGTGAAACTTATGGAAATAAATTTGGATGTGATTAAGAGAATGTAATAATTCTCTTTTTTAATTCTATAAAAAAAATCAATCCTGGGATTGATTTATATATATCAAACTTGATTGCTCAAGTAGATATCATATGGAGTGATTAGCAGGCAGCTTACGAACCATAACGCTCTCTTTCTAAAAACATTATATATGAAAATCTAAAAATATATAGTATAATTTATATAGTAAAATATGATTGAAAATTTGAAAGATGATTTAAGTTTGGAGGTAATTTAAATGTTAAATAAGATAGTTATTTTAATAAATCCAGACAATAAAGACTTGGGTGAAATGTCTAAAGAAGAAATTTTGGAAATGTTAATAAAATTGAATAAATGTTTAAGAGGCTTAGATGAATCCGAAAATGTAATTGAAGAAAATATGTCAGCTGGGGATTTAGTTTCACCTACAAGAGAAGTTAAAATGAAAATTTTAGAATATTTAACAGAAAGTTTAAGTAAAGTTTACGATAAAAAAGCAAGAGCAACAATGGTTTATTACACATTATTAAATTTACATTTGTTTAGTGACGGAAATGGAAGAACATCAAGATTTATGTACGATTTAATTTGTGGAGATTTAAGTGAAGAAAATATCTCATATTATTTTCATAAAGATTCAAATAATACAAACGAACAAAAAAACAATTTAGAAGAATCAAAAGGAATACTGGATATTTCTATCGTTAATCAAATACCAGATAGATTAATAGGAAAACAGTTAGGTTTTATTCCACAAGATATATTATCAAATTATTATTGGATAACAGTTGGCTACACTAATTCTAGCCCATCAACAGATAGTATAATACCTAAATCTGTACTAGCACAATTAAGTGAAAAAGAATTAAAGGATTTAGATAACATTTTACATGACGGATATGGTATGCAGTTATGTCCAAGTGGATTAGCAATGTTATATGTATCAAATAAAAAGGGACAATTAAGCGATTGGATTAATATAAATAATAATAAACTTTCACAAGGAATAGGAATACCAGGACGACTTAATTTTTCTATATACAAAAATCCTGATATGATAGCAGATTGGAATGTTGATAATTTTAGAGAAATTATAAGTGTGGGCAATGCAGTTAAATATGCAAGATTAAAATGCCTGATAGATGTTTTTGTAGAACCAGAAAAATATATAAATGTTGATTCTGGAAAGCCATATATTGATGATATCATTGACGTTTCAAAAGAAAAAGAAGATAGTGAAGGAATCACAAGATAGAAAAAGAGGATTAAATTATTTTGATAATTTTTTCCTCTTTTTTTGAGATTATTTATACAAAAACATATTCATTTAAGACAATTTCCTAGCCATATTAAAGTCTTTAATAAGTTCTTCTATTGTTTTAAATTCAAGCATAAAAAATGTCCTCCTTCCTAGAAAGAGAACATTATAGTTTTATATAAATAAAAACTTACGAACTTTAATTAGTCCGTAAGTTGTCTTCATATGGAGCGGTAGCCGAATGTTCTTTCAACTACTACAAGATTAGATTGATAAATCAATCTCCTAATATAACAATATTACTATTTATTCTCTATTTCTTTCATATTTTTATATTCATAATTTAAATAATTATCTTTCGATATAACTGATTCATTTAATTCTGATTCAAGTTGATTTCTAGCCACTTTGGAAACATTGCCTCCTTTTCTTGCTATTTTTATATTCTCTGCTAATCCTTTTGGATTTTTTTTCTTTGTAAGTTCTCTTGTAGCTATTTCTCCTAAATCGGCTAATGCAACTTCGATATCAGTCATATTATCTCTTAGTGATTCTTTTCTTAATCCCTTATAATTCTTGTATTCTTTAGCAGTAAAACCTGACCATTCTTTATAAATTTCATTTGTAAGTATTGCATATTCTTTTTCCGTTGAAACTCCATGTTCATTCCAAGTATCAGTTAACTTCTTTCTATCTTGAATACCTTTTATTCTTTTAATAATCCATTCTTCTGGATAACCTTTTGCTCTATAAGTATCTATAGCTCTTTGAACTGTTATTGAAGGATCAAAAGTTTCGTCAATTCTTTCACTTCCTAGTTTAGCTAACCATTGTTTTATAGGCTCAGCATTCTTACTAGGAATTGATTCTATTATCCTAAACATACCTTCAATATCAACTACATCAGTCATACGATATTTACCATCTTGGGCTTTTAGTTTCAAAGCGTTACAATTTGTAACGGTTTCATTTCCCTCATCTTTTAATCTTTTTTTCATGACTCTCCAATATACTTGTGGATTATCACTATCAGTTAAAATTCTAACAATATCAACAACACTTATAAAGTATTTTTCTTGCTCATTATCCCAAACTGTTCTAATTGTTTCATTATTAAATAATTTGTTTACTAAATGCATCTTATCTTGATTCACTATTATCCTCCTTTTCAATTTTTTTAATACCGATTGTATAACCAAATGGTTTAAGTAACTTAATAAGGGTAGTTATTTGTGGAGTTTTCTTTCTAGTTTCTAATATTGCAATAAGTTCTCTAATAACTCCTGCTTCATCTGCCATTTGCTGTTGAGTAAGCCCCAATTCATGTCTTAGCTTGATAAAATCACAAATTAATTCATATTCTAAATCCATTGTTTCTTTGTCTTGTTCTAATATTTCTTTCTTTAACATTGTTATCACCTGTATACAATATATCATTTTTTACAATTGTAGTCAATAGTATACTTTAAAAAACAAATAAAAAATTACGATACATTGTACCGTAACTTATTTTCAAATGGAGCAGATGATGGGAATCGAACCCACGTTAGCAGCTTGGAAGGCTGAAGTTCTACCATTAAACTACATCTGCGTTTTGCACATATAATATTACTTCAATTATTTAATTTTGTCAACAAAAACTTGAAAACTTAGGCCTTTTTCGCTTAAAGGGTTTATCTAAAAAGCCAAATGTAGTATAATGGATATACAATAAGAAGTTGTTTTTAGTTGTAAAATTTTATTTAAATTAGTATAATAATTAGAGCCAAAGGAAGGTGTGTCTATGGCAGCTAAAATAGTTGTTAAGAAACAAAGTAAATTAAAAAAGAAAATATTAGAAAAAGATAGTAAACCTGTTAAAGAAGAAAAAATAGAGAAAGAAGTAGAAGAAGTTAAAGAAGATACTATTGATGTATCTGATGAAGTACAAGAAGAGGTTATTGTGAAAAAGAGAAGAAGAAATAAAAGTAATAGATCAGAAAATATAGTTTTAGCTATATTAATTCTTATATTATTAGGTAGTTTTGCAGGAATAGGATTTTTATTTTATAAATATTTCTATGCTGGTGCTAGTTCAAATAAATATGGTGATAGATTAGATGGAATTGAAAATTATCCATTACCAAGTACACTCAATAGTGATGTTGAAGCTTTATATAAAGATGAAAAGTCTATAAATAAAGTTATAACTAATGTACAAGGAAAGATTATTTATATTGATATTGATTTCAAAGAAGCAGTTAAAGTTGAAACTGCTGAAACTTTAGCAACAAAAGCATTAGAAGTAGTAGGAGAGAATAATTTAACATTCTATGATATTCAATATATTCTTACATATTCTGGAGAAGAAGAAAATAAAAACTTCCCAATATTTGGTGCTAAGAAAACTACTAGTCCAAAAGTAGTTTGGAGTAAGGTGAAATAATATGAAAAAGAGAACTAAGAGGAATACTATAATAGCATTTGCTATTATATTGATTCTTATTATAGGTTTTTTTGGAACCTTATATTATGTAACTAATACAGTTAATAATTTCTCATATGGTGAGAAAAAATGGATTAATGATAATTCTAAAAATACAATAGATGTTTATGTACAAAACTCTTTACCAGTATTTGCATATAATGGAGTAGGAGTTTATTATGATTATATTAATGCATTAAAAGATAATACTGGATTAAATTTAAATGTTGTTACTACTGATTCACCTTCAGTAAAACTTGTTAATAAAAATGTTATTAATCAAGATGATGTATTAATATTTAAAGATCATTTTGTTATATTAGGTGATAAAGATGAAATTAATAAATTAGATGATCTTAATTATAAAAATGTTGGTGTAATAAAATCTGATTCAGAAACAATTAAATATTATTTAACTGAACATGAAAATATTTCTATTAAAGAATTTGATGACTTTACTGCATTAAAAGCAGCTAAAGATGGTAAAACTATTAATTATATGATAGTTCCATTATATAAATATATTAATGAAATAATTACTAATGATATTGAAATAATTTATCATTTAGATGGATTATATTCATATTATTGTTTATGCTTTGATGAAGCAAATAATAATTTAAAGAATATATTTACTAAATTCTATTATAGATATGAAAAGCAAATTAATAGTAAGATTAATTCTTATTTCTTAGATATATATTATGAAGCTAAAAATTATACAGAAATTGAAAAAGAATCAATTACAAATGAAGATTTTATAGTTGGTTATATTAATAATATTCCATTTGAAGGAATGATTAGTAATAAATTTACTGGTCTTACAAATACATATTTATCTAAATTTGCTGATATGACTGGTGTTACTTATAAATATTTAGAATATAAAGATACTAAAGAATTATCACAAGCATTATCTGATAATAAAGTAGATATTATATTTAATTATTATTCTTTAAGTAGTGATAATTATGAAAGTACTAGAACACTTGGCAATACAGAATATTTAGTATTAGCACATAGAGATAATAATATAGCAGTTAATTCATTATATTCATTAAAACATACTACTGTTGATATGCTTACAAATACTAATTTAAAGTATAATATGGCAAGTAAGAGTTTATTTGAAATAAATGATTATGCAAGTATTAAGTCATTACTTAAAAACATAAATAAAGATTCAATAATTATTATTGAAAAAGAAGTATATGATTATTATAGTGATTCAAGTTTAAAAGATTATACTATTAGATATATAGATAGTATTAAATTAAATAATTCATTCTTATTAAATAAGAGTAATGAAGCATTTAATAACTTATTTGATTTCTATTTAAGTACATTAAGTACAAGTGAAATTAAGAATGAAAGTGTTAATGGTGTAATTGAAACTTTAAAGAATAATAGAGTATTTAATTTCATTATTACTAATTTAGTTTATATAGTTATTGGTGCTTTAGTAGTTGCATTTATAATATATGGAATTCTTAAGAAAGTTAGTTCAGTTAAGAAAAATAATAGAGAAAATAGATTATATTATTTTGATGCAATGACTAATTTAAAGAATAGAAATTTCTTAAATGATAATATGGAATTTTGGAATTCTGCTAAAGTTTATCCACAAACTATTATAGTAATTGATATAAATAGATTAAAAGCTTTAAATGATAGAGATGGACATGAAGCAGGGGATAATCAAATTAAAGCTGTTGCTAGTGTACTTATTAAAACTCAAAGAGATAATTCTGAAATTATGAGAACAGATGGTGATGAGTTTATGGTATATCTAGTAGGATATGATGAAAAGAAGATAGGAACATATATTCATAAATTAAATAGAGAATTATCTGATGAACTTCCTAATAAAGATTATGGAGTTTCTATAGGTTATGCTATGATTCTTAGTGAACAAACAACTATAGAGGATGCTATTAATGATTCTCTTGCAATGATTCGTAAATCAAAAGGTAAATAAAATGAAAAGAAAAATCAAGCGTATATATAATTATATGTTTACACAAGAACTTAGAGTATTGCCAGCAGATTTGGCATACTCTTTTACTCTTGCTATAATTCCTATATTATCGCTTGTTATTTACTTTTTATCTTCATTTAAAATACCTTATACATTAGTAGAAAATTTTATAAATAATTATGCTCCAAGTAATTTGGCTGAATTATTAGAACCAATATTAACAGCATCATTAACGCCAAGTTCATTAATTACAATTGTTGTTGGTATTATAGTAGCAGCTAATGGATGTAATGCTATTATTATTGCTAGTAATACAATTTATAATATGGAAAATTCAAATATTATTAGAAGATATACTAAATCATTAATTCTTATGATTATAATAATTGTATTATTTGCATTTATTTTAGTAGTTCCTTTATTTGGTAGAACTATAGCTAACTTATTGATTAAATATATACCTATATTTAGTCAAAATGAGGATTCTGTTAGGGCAATATATACAGTACTTCAATTACCAGTTTCATTATTTATAATGTTTTATATAATTAAAATGATTTATGTAATAGCACCTGATGAAAGAATAAGAAGTAAATATTGTAATCAAGGTTCATTATTTACAACAATAGGGTGGTTAATAGTAACAGTTATTTTATCTTATTACATAAATAATATAGCAAGATTTGACCTTGTATATGGAAATCTTGCTAACTTAGTTATCTTGTTATTCTGGTTTTATGTACTTGCATATATATTTGTTATCGGTCTTTGTATAAATAAAGATACAGTTGAGCAGAATATTGAAAAAACAAATAAAATAAAATTAGAAGAAATAAGAAAAAGAATTAAAGAAGATAAAAAATAGATGTCTTAGACATCTATTTTAATTTGTTAAACTAAATATCATTGCTCCTATGAATATACCTACAAATGCTACTATCATAACTATATATATTAATATTGATTTATTAGCAAAAGCAGCCATTCTTTTTGAAGCACCATTATATTTTAATGATGGACCAGATTCTTCCATTAATTCTGGAGTAGATCTCATTAAAGCATCTAATTCTTCAGGGGTAAGCTGTTCATTGTTAGCATATCTCATACATAATTCATTGTATTCTTCTTCACTAAGAACTCTATTACTGATATCAATGTTATTTTGATCAGCATCAGTTGAATAACTTTGACCATTTTGAACTATATTTGCTTCCATATGACCAACTGAATTATCAGTATATATTACATTATCTGTTCCATTAATAGCATGTATTTTTCCATCATTACTATGTGTAACAGTATTTTTTTCTTGAATATTTTCAACAGTTTCTTTACCAAGTTTTTCACTAGTATCAACAAACTTAATCATATTGCTTTCATTGAAGTTTAATTCTTTAAAGTTAATATCATCACTTTCAGTCATTGTTTCTTCATCAGCAATTTCACATAATTCTTTGAAGAATTGTTCTGGATCTAATTGTTCATCTGGTTTAAGATTTTCAATCTTTTGCCTATAATATTCAGATACTTTTTCTGAATTATGAGCTTCAACAAGATGAATTTTACCAGCCATATCTATATATTTAATATATTTCTTTTCGTCTAAATAAATGATTTGAATACTACCACTTCTAGAAGTAATGCCATTAAATAATTTATTTTCTTTTTCTTTATCATTAGATGCATCAGCAACTTGTTTATTTTTTTCTAAATATTTTTGTACAGCTAATTGATCACAAGTATTAGCTAATTCTTTTAATGTTTCAACTTTTACAATCTTTTGTGCATTAACATTCCAGTCATTTGAATCTAATTCAGCATTATCTTCATAATAACCAATTAGTTTAATTAATTCATCAACACTTAATAATTTAGAAGCATTTTCAGTAAATACTTTTTCATCTAAACTATCACCATAAACATCTTTTAACTTAGTTGCAAGAGCAACATTATCTTTTAATTCTTCTTTTTGATTTATATTTAATTTAAATAATTTAGCTAATTCTTGAGTATATAGCTCAATAATACCATCTTCAAGTTCTCTTCCATAGACTAGTGTACTAGTAACAGCACTATTAGATCCATCTAAAGATATTTCTTTAAGGCATGTAATATCAATTACAGAATCAAGCATATGCCTTAAAATATTTCCTTGAAATTGGAATTTATCCATGCCATCTGTAAATTCATTGCCAATAATATATTCAGTATTATTAAGTAAGGAGATCTTATCTTCAGGAAGAAAAGCCCCAAATCTTTTAAGAAGGCATTGTTTTAATATTTTTTCAAATTCTTTAAGTTTGTCTAAGTTTTCTCCTAACATAAGTCCTCCATTATTAATATAAGTATATAATAAAAATAGTAAATTTTCAATTAAATATATAATTAATAAGAGAAAATATGCTATAATAAATATACATTATTTAGGAGGTGTTTGATTATGAAAGTAATATTCTTAAAGGATGTAAAAAAACAAGCTAAGAAAGATGAAATTAAAGAAGTAAAAGATGGTTATGCAAAATTTTTAATTAGTGAAAAATTAGCAGTACCATATACTGAAAAAAGTCTTGGTGTTTTAAATGCAGAAATTAAAGAAAGAAATGATAAAGAAGAAGCTTTAATTGAAGAATGTAATAAAATAAAGAATGCTATTAAAGATAAAGTAATTACTTTTAAAGTTAAAACTGGAAATAATGATAAAGTTTTTGGAAATATCACATCTAAACAAATTAGTGAAGAAATTTCTAAATTAGGATATGATATTGATAAAAAGAAAATTAATACTATGGGAGATATTAATACACTAGGTTATCATGATGTAGAAATTACATTACATAAGAAAGTTGTATTTAAGATGAGTGTTAATTTAGTTAAGTAGGAGGGTTTATGGCAAGAAAGGAACCTCAAAATATTGATGCAGAGATATCTGTTTTAGGTTGTGGTTTTTTAGAAAAACAGGCTTTAGACAAAATGATGGATGAAGTTAGTGACGATATGTTTTATAGTGAAGCTAACAGATTAATCTATAAAGCTATGAAAGAATTACATACTAATAATATTCCAGTTGATATTGGAACTGTTTGTAATGAATTAGATAAAAGTAAGAATCTATCAAAAGTAGGTGGAGTAGAATATATAACTGAAATTATTGATTCTGTTCCTAATACTGCTAATTTAAGTTATTATATAAATATTATTTATGAAAAAGCTGTACTTAGAAATTTAATTGATAAAGCCAATAAAATACAAGAAGATTGTTATGATGAAACAGATAGTGTAGTAAATATTGTTGAAAATGCTGAAAGAAATATTTTAAGTGTATATAATGATAGATTAGGTAAAGATATTAAAAAAATCCAAGATATTCTTCCAGATATGCAAAAATATATGGAAACATTATCTGAAAATAAAGGCGAATTAACTGGTGTTAGAACTGGTTATTATGACTTTGATAAGATGACTAATGGATTACAACCAAAACAAGTTATTATTATAGCTGGTCGTCCAGGTTGTGGTAAAAGTGCCTTTGCATTAAATATTGGACTTAATGCAGCAATACATGATCATAAATCTATAGCATTCTTTTCACTAGAAATGGGTGCTGAAGAAATTATCAAGAGAATGTTTGGATGCGTTGGTAAAATTGATGGTGATGTTCTTAAAAATGGTATTGTAAAAAATACTGATTGGAAAAAATGGAATGAAGCTATGAGTGAACTATCAGATATTAAATTCTATTTAGATGATTCTGGTGGTTTAACTGTTAGTGAAATTAGAAGAAAATGTAGAAAATTAAAAAATAGTGAAGATGGACTTGATTTGATAATAATTGACTACTTACAATTATTAACTAGTTCAAGTAAATATTCTGGACAAAGAGTTCAAGAAGTTAGTGAAATAAGCCGTGATATAAAAAAACTTGCTATGGAATTAAATGTTCCAGTAATAGCACTTGCTCAATTATCACGTAGTGTTGAACAAAGAAAAGATGATAAACAACCAAAATTATCAGACTTAAGAGAATCTGGTTCTATAGAACAAGATGCCGATATGGTTTTATTCTTACATAGTGATGAATATAACAAATATACAGGTAATGTAAATAGACCAATTCAATTATTAGTAGCTAAACATAGAGCAGGTTCAACAGGAAGTGTTAACTTAATATTTAAAATGAATACAGGTTCATTTGATAATTATATTAATAAGGAAGAGGAAAATGAATAAAAATCAAAAATCATATGGATTAATAATTTTTAGTATATTTCTATGTGCTTTTGTTATTTATGTTTGTATGACATTTAAACCAGTTGAAAAGAAAATACATAATTATTATCAAGTATATTTGGGTGGAGAAAAGATTGGTCTTATAGATTCAGTAGATAAACTATATGATAAGATTAATGATGAACAACAAGATATCAAAAAAGAATATAATGTTGATAAAGTTTATTCACCACAAAGCTTAGAAGTAAGAAAAGTATCTACTTTTAAAACTGATTTAAAAAGTGTAGATGAAGTATATGAAGAAATTAAAGATTTAGATCCATTTACAATTGAAGGGTATGAAGTTACTATCAAAAATACAGAGGATAAAACTAAAACAAAGCTTTATATATTAAATAAAGAAGATTTAGATGAAGCTGTTAGAAATACTGTTTTAGCCTTTGTTGATGAAGAAAAATATGAAAAGTATTTAAGTGGTACTCAAGAAGAAATAAAAGATGAAGGTGTAGAAATAACATCTATATATTTTTATGATGAAGTTTCTATTAAAAAGGCATATATTTCAACAGAAGAAAAAATATTTACTAATGCTACAGATTTAAGTCAATATTTCTTATTTGGTACTAATGAATTAGAAGAAAAATATAAAGTTAAAGCAAATGATACATTAGAAAAAATAGCTGATAAGAATCAATTGGGTGTAGAAGACTTACTAGTAGCTAATCCACAATTAGGTGGTGAAAATGCTTTACTAGCAGTAGGTCAAGAAATAAATATATCACCTGTAAGTCCTTTATCAGGTATTGTAGTTGAGTCAATGGAAACAGAATATCAAGATGTTAAATTCGATACTAAAATTGAATTTGATAAATCTATTGGTAGTTCAGAGATGTATGTTAAACAACAAGGTACTAATGGAGTCAGCCAAGTTACATTCGCATCTAGAAGTGTTAATGGTCAAATTTTAAGTACTGCTCAAGTATCATCAACAACTATTAAAGAACCAAAAGATAGAATAGTTGTATATGGTTCTCAACATGTTACTTATTATGGTAATACAACATATTGGGCATGGCCAACTGTTAAACCATTTAAAATATCTTCACACTTTGGTTATAGAATTCACCCAATTAGACATACAAGACACTTACATACAGGTGTAGATATTTCAGGTGTTGCATCTAAGAATATATTTGCTATTCAAGGTGGAACAGTTATATCAGCACAACCAAGTGGTTATAATGGTGGTTCAGGAAAGAATATAAAAATAGATCATGGTAATGGATATGTTTCATGGTACATGCATCTAGCAAAAGTAGGAGTTAAAAAAGGAGATCACGTGGAGAAAGGACAAGTTATAGGTATTATGGGTAGAACTGGTTCAGCAACTGGTGTACACCTTCACTTAACTGTTTATAAACATGGAGAACTTATGAATCCACTATTACTATATAAATAATGATAAAGATATTATGTATAGGTAAAATAAAAGAACAATATTTAAATGATTTAATAAATGATTATAAAACTAGAATTAGTAAATATCATAAAATAGAAATAATTGAATTAAAAGATTCAAATATTAAAGAAGAAATGAGTGAGTTATTAAAACATATTAATCCAAAAGATTATAATATTTGTATGGATATAGATGGCAAAGAATATTCATCAGTAGAATTAGCTAAATTAGTAAATGATACATTTTCAAATGGTTATGGAAATATAACATTTATAATAGGTGGTTCTGATGGATTAGATAAATCTATAAAAGATATGTGTAATAAAAGATTATCTTTTTCTAGATTAACATTTCCTCATGGATTATTTAGAGGAATACTTTTAGAACAAATATATAGATCATTTAAAATAATTAATAATGAAAGCTATCATAAATGATAGCTTTTTTATGTTATAATTTATTTAGGAGACAAATATGATAGGTAATGATTGGGATGAAAAACTAGATGTAGTATGGAAAAGTGAAGGATTCAAAAAATTCATGAGTGTTATTAAACATGAATATGAAACAAAGACTTGTTATCCAGAATATAAAAATATTTTTAATGCTTTAAGATATACACCATATTCAAATGTAAAAGTAGTTATAATAGGTCAAGATCCATATCATGGAGAAGGTGAAGCTCATGGCCTTTCATTTAGTGTACAAGAAGGAGTACCATTACCACCGAGTTTACAAAACATATACAAAGAACTTTACAATGACTTAGGTATTAAAAATACAAAAGGTGATTTAACACCTTGGGCTAAAGAAGGAGTTCTTTTATTAAATAGTATTTTAAGTGTTGAAAAAGATAAACCACTTTCACATTCTAAACTAGGATGGCAATTATTAACAGATCATATTATTAAATTATTAAATCAAAAAGAAGAACCAATAGTATTTATATTATGGGGTAGTTATGCAAGAAGTAAAAAAGAGTTTATTACAAATAAAAAACATTTAGTAATAGAAAGTGTTCATCCAAGTCCACTTAGTGCATCAAGAGGTTTCTTTGGAAGTAAACCTTTCTCAAAAGCAAATGAATTTTTAAAGAAAAATAATATAAAAGAAGTTAATTTCAAAAATTAACTTCTTTTAATATTTCTTAGCATAAATAAGTTTCTTTGGTTTCTTCCAAGATAGAGCAGTATCATAAGAAGAATTAGATTCAAGTATCTTATTGTTTAGCTCTTTACCATCATATAGATATCTATTAACATCTTCAATAGCTTCAATATATAAAGCAACTGCATTATTCCATAATTCTCTTAAAGATTCTTTATGTTCTTCACCACTAAATGGTTGTAACCATGTCTTTCTATCTCTATTTAAGAACCATTCAATCACTTTCTTTTTCTTTTCATATGTTATGTCACCAACAAAATTAGCTATTTTAGGGTGTTTTTCACTAAATCTATTTGATTCAAATGATTTAAGAGCATTAATACCTATATCATACTTATTACTTGCAAATAGACATCTAAATACACTTAAATAAACATAATCAATTATTCTTCTAGTTTTAGGATCATCAATTCTTGATTTAGAAAAGAAATCTTTATCATATATACCATATTTATCCATAATATAATTATCTAACCATAATTCTAATTGCATATGAGGATCAATTATTTGATTAATTTTCATATTACCAGTTAAATAATATACATATGGATGAAAAGAGTAGTCTAATATATAATGAGATATTTGCCCATACAAAAAACTAATTAATTCAGGATTTTCTAAACCATTTTCATTTTTAATAATACTCATTAAAAACATAAAAAAGTATTTAGAATCTCTATTATGTTGTGCATTAAATACAACTGGATCAGTAAATACTAAAGAATCTGGTCCAAAAGAAAAAACTTTTAAATCCTCAGGATTTAATTCAATTCTTTTATCTATATAATCATTACATTTAGTAATATGAATAGCATGTGTTTTATATGTAGGCATATTTTTCCTCCAGCAAAATATAATTTTAATCATTTAAAAATATTTAGTCAATAAAAAAAGAAGTCTTCTAGACTTCTAAATCATTATTAAAATCAACTTCTAATTCTTTTCCTTCAATAAGATTAATAACTTTATATCTTTTAAATTTAGCTATTAAATTATATGGAAATTTACTTATTAACTTGTTATAAACAACTGTATAAGAATTATGATATGTTCTTAAAGATATTAAAGATAATTCATTTTCTTCATATTCATTTATTAATTCTCTAAAAACTTTTATTTCTCTAGTTTTTTGCTTATCTTCTTTTATTTGTAATAACTCTTTATAGCATTTATTTAATAATTTTTCTGTTTTTAATGAAGTATCTAATTCTTCAATATTTTTAACATTATCAAAAACTTTGCTTTCAGTTTTATATTTGTTAACAATTTCATCAATAAATTTATTAACAATATTATATTTATTATTAAACTTACTATTATATTCTTCTTCTGTATCATTTAGTTTTTTAAATAAAACTAATATTTTTTCATGATAATATTTATAGAATAAGATAACAAAAGCAAGTATAACTGCTAATATGATTAAAATAAGTGTAATTATATATACTGTTTTCATATTTGTCACATCCTAATGACAATTATAGCATATTTTTTATAATTTTTTAAATAAATATATTATAATTATATTGGGTGAAGTTATATGAATATAAAAGTAGCAGTATCAAATCATCATGTACATTTAACAAGAGAAGCTCTTGATAAATTATTTGGTGAAGGATATGAATTGCATAATAAAAGAAGTTTAACACAAAAAGGACAATTTGCAGCAGAAGAAACTCTTACTGTTGAAATAAATGGTAAACAATTAGAACATATTAGAATAGTAGGTCCTTGTAGACCATATACACAAGTAGAATTATTAGAAAGAGATAATGAATACTTTGGTATACAAGCTCCAGTTAGAGATAGTGGAGATTTAGCAGGTAGTGAAAATGCTTTATTAATAGGTCCTAATGGAAATTATCAAGCAAATGAATCAACAATAGTTGCTGATAGACATATACATATGAGTGCTGAAGATTTAATAACATTTAATCAAAAAGCTAAAAATATTGTTACAGTTAAATGTAGTAATGGAGTAGTAATGGATAATGTACATATTAAATCTGATGAAACATGTGTACTTGAATATCATATGAATAAAGATGAAGCAGAAGATCTAGGAATAGAAACTGGTATGGATATTGAAATTATATAAAGCAAAAATTGACTTTTTGCTTTTTTTGTGGTATAATGTATAAGCTTTTTATGAGGGGGAGTAAACAAAATGAAAAAAGAATTTAGAGTAAAAAAAATACCACAATGTTTAAAACAAACAAAAATAGGTGAAGGAGCAAATGCTGCTTGTTATGTTACAACTAGTGGTAGACTATACAAAGAATTACATGGTGAAGGTGAAGATGATTATATAACTAAACAATTATTAGATTATAAATATCCAGGATTAGCTTTCCCAGAACAAATTATTTATTTAAATGATAAAGTAAAAGGTTTTTTAAGAGATGTTGTTGAAGGAACTAAAGTAAGTGATTTAGATTTAACTAAAACTGATATATCAGATTTCTTATTAGCAATGATAGTTTTTGAAAATCAATTAAGAGATTTTTCTTATGATACAGGTTTATCATTATATGAAATTAATAATAATAATTTAATTTATACAAAAGATAAAAGATTAGTTAATATAGATACTGACAATACACAACCATTTGATTATTTAGGATATAAAGTAGGAAACCCTTTCTTTGAAAATATGAAAGAGTTTGCTAACTCAATAGCACCTATATTATTAACTGGAAATTTTAAATCTCAAAGATTAAATCAATTACAAAAAGAATGTTTATTAGGTGGTTATATGAGACCATCAACATTTGTAAGTGAAGCATTAGATAAAATGGATCACTTTATAGATGTAAGAACAATATCTGATTATCAAAAAGGATTAACTCTATTAAGAAAATAGAATTAATTCTTTTTTTATGCTATACTATTACAGGAAGGTAAATAAATATGGCAACAATAGGAATAGATATAGATGATACAATTACCAATAGTAATAAAGTAGTTAGATATTATATTAATAAATACTCTAATGATAAAGAATTAAAAAATAATGTAGAAGGTATTATAAGAGGAAACTATGTTTCAGATGGCACTAAAAAGTTTTATAAAAAACATAGTGAACTTATAGGAAATAAAATTAGAGTTAAAAAGCATGCTAAAGAAGCTATTCAAAAATTACATGACGAAGGACACAAAATAATAATAGTGACAGCAAGAAATAATGACTATTATAATGATGCTTATAAATTTAGCTTTGAATATTTAAAAAGAAATGGAATAGTGTTTGATAAACTAATAACTAATCAAGCTTATAAGACACAAACTTGCTTAGATGAGAAAGTAGATTTTATGATAGATGATGCTGTTGATACAGTTGATTCAACACAAAGTGCTGGTATAAAATCTATATTATTTGATTCATCAATTAATAAAAATAAAAAAACAAAAGCAAAGCGTCTTAATAACTGGAAAACAGTATATACATATATTCAAAAAAACGCAAAAAGTTTGTAAAAAATTTTAATAATTAATTGACAAAAATTATGAAATATTATACTATTAAATTGACATAGAAATATGTCATGAACATTTATACGATTCATTGTGTAAGTGTTCGACCAAAACCCCCTGAGAGGCCTTCGGGCCTCATTTTTTTATGTCAAAAATTTATGGTATAATGTTTATAGGAGTTATTATGATAGATAAAATTATTTCAAAAAACAAACAATTATTGAAAGATATTACAAGTATTAATAAAGTTAATGTTGGTTTTACAAACACAATATATATTTTAAATAATAAATATGTTATTAAAATATGTACTGATATAAAAAATGAACCAAAGTTTAAAAAAGAAATAGATTTCTATAATAAGAATCAAAATAATAATCTTATTCCAAAACTATATTTATCAGATATATCTAAAAAAGATATACCATATATGTATGAAATAATAGAAAAAGTTGAAGGAAAAACACTATTTAATGTATGGCATACATTAAATGAAAAAGAAAGAGAAGACATTATTAAACAATTATGTTTAGTTATGAAAGAATTTCATAGCCATACAACAAATAAATATGATTGGTCGCAAAAAACAAAAGATATATTTAATCCAGTTTATAATAAAGCAAAAGAACTAAATTTATTTAATAAAGATGAAATAAGTCTTATAGATAAAGCATATTCATTATTTGATAAATATTTAGAATCAAATGAATTTGTTCTAGTGCATAATGATTTACACTTTGATAATATTTTCTATAACAATAAAAAGATTAAATTAATTGATTTTGAAAGATCATTATATGCACCAAAAGATTTTGAATTAGATATTATTTATAGAATGGTTAGAAAACCATATAAATTTGCAAGTGAAGAAACAGAAAAATATACTAAAGAATCAGATTATAAAAATATAATGAAATATATAGAAAAATATTATCCAGAACTAATTAAAACAAAAGATTTATATAAAAGATTATATATTTATGATATTGTTTATTATATGAAACAATATATAGAATATACACATCTAAATGAATTAAAAGAAAACATATTATATGCAGCAAAACAAGTAGTGGAGGATAAATGAAAAAAGAAGATTCTTTATTAGATTTATTATTTTCAAAAAAAGAAGATAAAAAAGATATGGATTCATTAGAAAAAGAAGCTATAGAAAAAGAAGACTATGAAGAATATAATTTTGAAGAAGAAGAACTAGAAGAAGACGATTATTATTTTGAAGATGATAAAGAGTAAAAAAGGCATTTTAATGCCTTTTTAATTGACTTTTTGGGCAAAAAAAGGTATAATATGCAACCGATATTGGGGGTTATTATGGGAAGAAGAATACAAACGCTTTATGAATATTTTAGTGATTATTCAGAAAAAGAAATTGATGATATGATTTTTGATTTATCAATTGGAGAAAAATTATTAGTAAGAGATAGATATGGAGATGACTTACATAATCCAATAAGAAGTACTGCTTTTACAATAGAGAAAAAAGGTAAGTTTTATTCAACTTTGTTACCAAAGATGAAAAAATTATTAGTAGAAAGACATGTTGAAGAAGAAAAACCTATAGTTGAAGTAGTTAAAGATGAC
Organism: uncultured Mycoplasmatota bacterium; assembly: GCA_946528555.1. The sequence continues at coordinate 9,712 of CAMMYS010000001.1, read as the reverse complement.
ATAGATTTAATGGAAAAACTATTTGATTTAGTTAAAAGAAGAAAAACTAATAAAGAAATATGTGAAATTCTTGGTATAGATTCAACACATTTATATAGTTTATTATTAAATTTAAAAAATAATGGTATGTCAATCGCAAGAAAATATTATTCAGATGGTACTATTCAATATAAACCAGCTACAACATTTATAGAATTAAAGAAAATGACTATATATGAACAAGATAGAACTATTATTACAGATCCAAAAGAGAATTTTATAAAAATGGTTGCTTTTTCAGATCCACATTTTGGTAATGAATTAGAAAGAAAAGAATTAGTAGATCAAATGTTTAATTATTGTATTAAAAATGGTATACATATTATTCTATGTGGTGGAGATTTAATAGATGGTACTTTTACAAGAGGTAAACAATCAATATCTGAATTATATAAACAAATTGAACATTTTATAAGAAATTATCCATCTGATAAAAGTATATTAACTTTTAGTGTAGGAGGAGATCATGATTTAAGTGCTCTTTCTTCAGAAGGATTAAGTTTAATGGAAGCATGTAATAATTATAGACATGATATTATAATTGGTGGATATAACAATTGTGGAATTAACATTAAAAATGATCAATTATTATTAACACATTTTGTAGATGGTGGATATAAAAAAGCAACTTCAGCACCATTAGTATTACATGGACATTATCATATTTATAAAACATTTATAAAAAATAATGTATTAAATGTATCAATACCATCTTTATCAGGTATTATTCAACAAATGCCAACTATATTAGAAATAGGTATTAATTTTAATAATGGATATTTTGAAACAACTTATATAAAACAAGTACATTTAGGAGATCAAGATGTTGTATTAGGTGAGTTTGCTTATGATTTATCATCAAATAGAATAATCCCATCAGAACCACTTAAAAATACTGAACAATATATAGGTGTTAGTACAGTATCACCAGAACCTCAACAAGTAAAAAAATTACAACCAATGTCTCAAATAGAAAAATTTAATAAAAGATATGGTTTATAATATAAAGCCTAGCAAATAAAGCTAGGCTTTTATGTTATAATAAATACATAAAGGTGATAACAATGGATGAAGTGGTTAATTCGCTAATAAAAGAATTATTTTTGAAGAATATCTATTTTTGGGTATTAGGAATGATAGGATTATCAGGTTTATTGTACATATTATTAAATAAAATAATTAGATATAAATCAGGATTAAATATTGGTGAATATTACGTTGATAAACAGTTAAGAGGATTACCAGAAGATTCATACAAAGTATTAGATAATTTATTATTGGAAATCAACAATAATACTCATCAAATAGATCATGTAGTTATTTCAAAATGGGGTATATTTGTTGTAGAGACAAAATGCTATGATGGTCTGATAACGGGAAAAGAAAAAGACTTTTATTGGTACCAACATTTAGGAAAGAAAAAATATAAATTTAAAAATCCAATACATCAAAACTATGGGCATATTAAAGCCATTTGTGATGCCTTAAAGATAAGCGAGGATAGTATATTCTCAATTGTATGTTTTACGAATCAATCTACACTAAATATTGTAACAAATAGTGTTGTTATTCAAAGAAAAGATTTAGTTGATAAAATTATAGGATTAAGCAATGTCGAAAAGAATATAGACGTTGAAAACGTCTATAATCAACTATTATCATTAAATATTACTGATGAAGAAAAAAGAAATCAGCATGTAATGATTGTTAAGAGTAAAAAATTTGCAACAGATTATAAAATATACAAAGGAATATGTCCAAAATGTGGAGGACAATTAGTAAATAGAAATGGTAAATATGGAACATTTGTGGGCTGTTCAAATTATCCAAAATGCAAATTTACGCAAAAGTAAAAGGGAGTACTTATTATGAATTATGAAAAAGAATTAGAAGAATTTAAAGAGTTTAAAAAGAATTATAAATTTAAACAATTAGATATTATTGAAAAAGATGGTAAATTATATTGCGAAGATGAATTGTTAAAAGATGAAAATGGTTATGTAGGGGAAAGTGATAAATGGGTTAATGTAGGATATTCATTTAGAGGTATGTATACAAAACTATTATCTAATTTATTTCCATATGAATTTACTTTTAAAGGACAAAAATTAAATTCAATAGAATGTTTCTTTCAAGGTATTAAATTTAAAGATAAAGATTTACAAAGTAAATTATTTAAATATAGTGGAAAAGAAGCAGTAGTATTACAAAAAGCTAGTGATTATAATTGGAAAGAAACAGGTATTGTTTATTGGCAAGGAAATCCAATAAAAAGAGATTCTAAAGAATATGATGATTTAATAGATGAATTATATATAAGTGCTATACAAAATGAGTTTTATAGAAATGCTATTAAAAATTGTAATTTATCTATAATACATGCAATGGGTGAGATAGATAAAAAAGATACAGTATTTACAAGATATGAATTTGAATATATGTTAAATTGCTTACATGATTTTTTAAATAAATAATATATAAAAGTTAGGTTAAAAACCTAACTTTTTGTTTACACTTCATAAAAAATATTTTTTTTATAATATTTATGTTATAATAAAATTGATATACTATGGGTTACTATAATGGAAGGAGATGATAAAAATATGAAAAGAATAATTAAAATTATTTTTTGTATGTTTTTATGTGTCCTTTCATTTCTTATAAAAAATGATAAAGTATATGCATATTTTTCTGACTCATCTATTGCATCAAATGAGTTTATGGTTGCTCCTACATATACAGATACTTTTATAGTAAATTATGAAGATTCTGGTGGAGTAATAACTGAGCTTGGAAGAGAAACAAAAAAATATTTTGAAAATACAGTTGTTACTATAAATAATCCAAGTAATGTTAATTTAACAGGATTAGAACTTGATTCAATTACAGTAAATGGAAGTGGATCATATAATATTGGTGATACATTTACTCAATTAGCAAGTAATATGACTATAGTATATACATATAAAGATGCAAAATACTCAATTACATATGATGGAGAAACATCGAATTATACATATAGTAATACAAATTTAAATGTTAATTATAATGATAGTTATACTACAACTATAACTCCAGTAACAGGAAGAGATATTGATACTGTTACGGTAACAATGGATGGGGTAGATATAACAAGCATGTATAATACAAGTAATAGAACTCTAACAATTAATCAAGTAACAGGAAATGTGGTTATAAATGTTACTACTAAAGTTAAAACATATACAATAACTTATTCAGGAAGCAATTATACACATACTAATAATGCTACAACTATTACACATGGAAGTACTTATACTGCAACTGTTACAGCAAGTAACAATTATACAATTGATAGTATTACTGTAAATATGGGTGGAACTAATATTACATCTTCTGCTGTTAATAATAATCAAATTAATATTGCTAGTGTAACAGGAAATATAACAATTAATGTAACAACTCAATCTAGTGGTGGTGGTACTACAGATCCATGTTTAGTTGAAGGAACAAAAGTATTATTATATGATGGTTCTACTAAAAATATAGAAGATATTAGATATAATGATTTATTAAAAGTATGGAATCATGACTTAGGAAAATATGATTATGAATATGCTGGATGGATTGAAAAAGCAGCAACTACAAACAGCTATACTAAGATAACATTTGAAGATGGAACTATTTTAAAAATAGTTGGAGGACATAGCTTGTTTAGTAAGAGATTAAATAAATATGTTGATGTTACATCTGGAGAACTAGAAATAGGTGATGAAGTAGTAAAATTAAATAATGGTATTGAATATATAAGAGTTTCAAATATTGAAGTAGTTAATGAAGAAGTTAGATACTATCATGTAATATCTACAAGATACTTCAACTTAATTGCTAACAATATATTAACAACTTATGAAATATTTGATAATATTTCTAACTTCATGGATTTTGGTGAAAATCTAAAATGGCAAAATACTGAAATTGTAAGAAGTGATATGTATACATATGATGACTTTGCTTATTTACCAAAATATATTTATAAAGCATTTAGATTGGAAGAAACAAAATATTTAGTAAATAGTGGCTTAGTTTCACCAGATGAGTTTACTTATCTATTCACTCAATATTTAACTGATGATAATAAAATGTTAATGCCACCAACTAATAATAATGAAACTAGATTATGGATGGTAACAACTAGTGATGATACAGATTTATCTAATACTAGTCATCAATTAGAAGAAGGAACAATCTATACAGTACCAACTCCTAATAATGAAGAAGGATTTGTTAATTGGTATAACTCAAGTGATAATAAGTATTATAATCCTGGAGATACAATTGAAGTTTATGGCGGAATGCATTTAACTGCTATATATGAATAAAGCGTAGTAATACGCTTTATTTTTTGTTGTAATAGATAAAATCAAAATGATATAATAAAAGCATATTAGGATGTGATTATATGAAAAAAATCAAATATATAATTCTAATTGTTTTATTATCAATGATAACTGCTATTTCAGGTATATATGCTTTTCAAAGTTATGAAATTGCAATAGTTGAAAATAATATTGTTTCAGGAGCAGTTAATATTGAATTAAAAGAATATATTAAAGATTCAAATAATAATGAAATAGAAATAGATTCTTTAAATAAAAAAGTTTTACCTAGTGAAAGTATACCATTTATAGTAAAGGTTTATAATAAAGGAATTAGTTCATATTTAAGAGTAAAATATGAATATGAAAATGCATCTTTTTCTGATAGTGATATTAATATAGATGATACTAATTGGGTTAAAAAAGGGGAGTATTACTATTATAAAAATATATTAGATGAAAGTGATTATGTAGAATTATTTAATAGATATACAACACCATCTAATATATTAGGAACTTATAATTTTATAATAACAGCTGAAGCTGTTCAATCAGAATATTTTAATATAGATTTTGAATCAGATACTCCTTGGGGTGATTTTGTAGTAGAAGATTCTATAGATGATAATTATGATATATCCACAATAAGTGTTTCAAATAATACAATAGTTGATTATAAAGATAATGGAGATAAATATTTAGAAATACCACCAAATTTTTTAGTAAATATTTCTTTATTAAGACCTGGTAATAAAATAACAGATTATATAACAGTAAAGAATATTTCTGATAAAAAAATAGAATTATTTATGAAGAATATTAATCTATCACCAGAATTAAATGAAAATTATAAATATTTGACTTTGAAAGTATATGATGAAAAAAATAATATTTTATATAATGGAAAAGTTTTACAAGAAACATTAACTTCATTAGGACAATATGATCCAGGAACAACAAATAGATTAAAATTTGAAGTTGAGTTTTTAGAAGAAAATTTAAATGTAACATCTATTAAAGACTATAAAGTTGGTTGGAAATATTATTTAAGTGAAATAGAAGAAGAACCAAGTATTATAGATATTATTAATCCAAAAACAGGTGATGGAATATTTATATGGATTGCTATTTTTATAGCGTCATTATGTACGCTAATAGTAATAATAAAAAGATTATATTTATTGATGAAAAAAGTTGATTAAATTTAAATAATATAGTATTATTTAGGTATAAGATATGGAGGATGATATAATGAATAAGAAGAAAGTATTAATCGCTGCTTTTGTTTTAGCTTTAGTATTATCAATCGGAGGAGTTTTAGCTTATTTCTCAGATACAGAAACTAAAACAAACACATTTACAGTAGGAAGCGTAAGAATAGAACTTAATGAAACAGCTTGGGATGCAACAGGTCAAACAGCTGCTGGTTCAGTTTTACCAAATCAAATGATTGATAAGGATCCAACTATTAAAAATACTGGTAATAACGCAGCATATGTATTTATTAAAGTATCAATTCCAAAAGCAACAGTTACAATAGAAGCTCAAGATGGTAGTGGTAGTACAAGTACTACTCAAGAATTATTTACTTTAATTAATTCTTCAAACACAGCTGGAGTTAACTCTGGATGGGAATTAGTTAGTTCAGATACTACAGGAGCTAATGCAAACGAATATATTTATTCATATTCAAGTGGTGGAACAATGACTTCACTTGCTAAAGGAGCTACAACTACAAATCCATTATTTAGTAAAATCCAATTTGTTAATGCACAAGAAGGATGGGGAATTGAAGGACAAAATTATAATGTAGTAGTAACTGGATATGCAATTCAAACAGAAAATTTAACTGCTGGTAATGTTACTGGAAATACAGCAGTATGGAATGTATTAAATGCTAATGCAGTTCATAAACAATAATTAATTACGATTTAGAAGGAAGACAAAGACTATGAAAAAAATTATTAATATAATAGCAAAGATAATGGATATTCTATTAACATTAATAATTATAATTGGATTAGCCTTTGCCTTTTTATTTATAATTAAAATTGAACCATTTGTAGTTTTATCAGGTTCAATGGAACCAAATCTTCATGTTGGTAGTTTAAGTTTTATAAATAAAAATTATAAGTATGAAGATGTTAAAAAAGATGATATTATTGCATTTAAAACTGATACAGGAGTTTTAGTAGCTCATAGAGTTTATGATATAGAAAATAATGAGTTTATAACTAAAGGAGATGCTAATGAAAATCCAGATGCAGTAAACGTTAACAAACTAAATTATATAGGCAAAAATGTTTTTAACATACCATATGCAGGATATGCTATTAGATGGATTCAAACTCCAAAATGTAAAATAATATCAATAACTATAATTGTTTGTTTAATAGTATCAGCATTTTTCTTTGATGATGGTAGTACTAAAAAGAAAAAAATAAAACATAAAAAGAAAGAAGAAACTTCTGATGATACAAAAGAAGTAATAGAGTAAAGGAGGAAAAAATATGGGATTTTTAAGTAAATTATTTAATAGGGAAATACCAGATGCACCAATACAACAAATACCAGATACACCAAATCCTGAACAACCAATTAATACTTCAGGTGAAGCATTTCATATGACAGTAGAGGCTGTGTTTACAATAACAGGAAAAGGTACAGTTGTAACTGGAAGAGTTGACTCAGGTGAAGTAAGAGTAGGCCAAACAATTAACATTAATGGATCAAGACCTACTAAAGTTTTAGGAATTGAAATGTTTAGAAACACATTAAATTATGCTAAAGCAGGGGATAATTGTGGTATTCTTCTAGAAGGTGTAAATAGAGAAGAAATACATATGGGCGATCAGTTATCAAACTAATAAAATAGGAATCATTGATTCCTATTTTTTATTTATGATAAAATGATAATAGAGGTAGGCTATGAATAGAATATTAAGTTTATTTGATTGTCCATTAAAAGACGTCAAAAGATTATTACCAATTATTAAAAGACAAGGATTTAATACAGTACAAATATCACCTTTACAAAAAAATAAAGTTGATGATACTAATGGATGGTGGTTATTATATCAACCTCTTGGTTTTGAAATAGGTAATAAAATAGGTACAAAAGAAGAATTATATGATTTATGCAAAGAAGCACAAAAATATGGAATTAATATAGTAGTAGATGCTGTAATAAATCATGTTGCTAATAAAAGTGATAAAGAGTTCTTAGAACCACATCCAGATACTGATAAAGAATTGTTAAGTAATAAAGATTGTTTTAAAGAAAAGATTCAAATTACTAATTGGGATGATAGAAATCAAGTAATAAATTATTGTTTAGGATTACCAGGATTAAATCCAAATAATCCTATAGTACAAAAGAAAATAATAGATATGTTAAATGAATATATTGATTTAGGGGTAAATGGTTTTAGATTTGATGCTGCTAAATCAATAGCATTACCAGAAGAAGGATGCAACTTTTTTCCAAATGTAACATATTCTTTAAAAAGATGGTTACCTATAATATATGGAGAAGTATTATTTGCAGATAATGAATTAATAGAAAAATATGCTAGATATATGAGAGTACTTACTAATAGTGATGCTCATAATAAAGATAGTATTATTAAGTTTGTAGAAAATAAAGATTCATTCTTATCAAAAGATTTAGGTTATACAAAACATTGGCCAAAAAGTAGAATAACAAGAGATTATATGATTTTAGCAGCACATTATCCAAACACACTTTATTATGCTAGAAACTATACTCATGATTGGTATGAATGGCAAAGTGAACATGTAAAAGAAGCTAATCTCAAATTGGTAAAAAAATAGATTTATTCAACAAATAAATCTATTTTATTCTCTTTATATTTCTTTAAAATATTTGTCCATAAATCATCTTCTATAATTCTTGTTTTCTTAGGATGAGTTAAGAATCTTAAACTAAGTTCTATATGATTATCATTTACTTTGGTATAAATAATAGGATCTAAATGATTATAGTATATTCTATAATCTACAGTTGCACTTTTTAATTCTTTTTTCATCTTTTTAGGTATTTCTTTAACTGTTTCATTAGAAGTAATAATTTCCATTATTTCTTTTTTATTCTTTTCTATATCAGCATCTATTTTTAATCTTATATTAACTTCATCCCATACATATTTAAATGCTAGATTATAATTCTTTAATGTTTTAGAAAATATAAATGAATTTGGTACATTAATAATTAAACCACTGCTTTGTTCACCATTTGATTTATCTAAAATTTCCAATATTTTAAAAGATAAATTATTTATAAGTATTACATCTCCTGTAACACCATCTATACTAATTCTATCTTCTAATTTAAATGGTTTTTTAGCTTTTATATATAAACCTGCGAATAGATTAAGTATTATATCTCTAATAGCAATAGTGATTCCTGCGGAGATAAATGAAATAACTGTCATTACATTTTTTAAATATGGATACCATAGTAAAAAAATAATAACAACACAAAAAATATTCATTATTACATTTACACCTTGATGAAACATAAACCTAGTTTTACTTCTATTAATCCACTTAGTAGATATTAAAACAATTATATAATTTAATACTTTAAAGAAAGAATATACTAGTAGTGTCCTACCTAATGCAATTAAGTATTTACTATAATCAAAAGCTAATAAATAATTAAGTATTTTCATTTTATCTTCACCTCGCGAAACTCCATCATAGCACAAATGAAGAAAAAATACAAATAAAAATTAAAAAGCCCAAAAGGGCATTTTATTATTTTAATTTTCTTGTTAATTCTAGAGTTTTTTGTTTCTTTAAGTCTGTTCCAAGTAGGTAAGTTGATAGTGTTGTCCCTGTACCAGAACATAACATTATAAGTACATATTCAAATGTATGTGAGTTATCCCCAGTCTTAGGACCATTACCATGATAATGATAACAAGGAGGCTCTGGTGGTGTTGGTGAAAAGCTATTTTAATTAGCCTTTGCTGAAGGATAAAAGTATTTTGTAAAATTCCTTTTTTGCTCGACAAAATTCGACATATTTCGACATATGTTATAATAATTATATAGGAGATAGTTATGGAAAAAGAAAGTGAGACAAAAGTATTAAGTGTTAATGAAAAGTTAGATATGTTTAGAAATAAACTAGATGATATAGTTAATACAATAAACAAATTAGATGAATAGGTGGTACGCATAGGTGGCATTTAGGTGACAAAAGTATAAAAATGCCCATAAACACCGAGCTTGTAAAAATAAGTAAACATAAGAAAAAAGAATTTTGGAATTCCCCCCCTGAAGAGAGA